>DAHWEX010000331.1 GCA_027326205.1 Actinomycetota bacterium | reverse complement strand
GGCGCTGACCGGGCGGCCGCCCGCGCTGCCCGCCTGGTCCTACGGGCTCTGGCTGTCCACCTCCTTCACCACGTCGTACGACGAGGCGACGGTCACCAGCTTCATCGACGGCATGGCCGAGCGCGGGCTGCCGCTCTCGGTCTTCCACTTCGACACGTTCTGGATGCGCCCGTTCCACTGGTGCGACTTCGAGTGGGACCCGCGGACGTTCCCCGACCCGGCGGGCATGCTGGCCCGGCTCAAGGCGCGGGGGCTGCGGATCTGCGTCTGGATCAACCCGTACATCGCGCAGCGGTCGGCGTTGTTCGAGGAGGGCAGGGACCAGGGCTACCTGCTGCGCCGCGCCTGCGGCGACGTGTGGCAGACCGACCAGTGGCAGCCGGGCATGGCCGTGGTCGACTTCACCAACCCGGCGGCCCGGGACTGGTACGCGGCCAAGCTGGACACGCTGCTCGACATGGGCGTCGACTGCTTCAAGTCCGACTTCGGCGAGCGCATCCCCGCCGAGGACGTCGAGTACTTCGACGGCTCCGACCCCGCGCTGATGCACAACTACTACAGCTACCTGTACAACCAGACCGTGTTCGACCTGCTGCGCAAGCGCCACGGCGACGGCGAGGCGGTGGTGTTCGCGCGCTCGGCCACCGCGGGATCGCAGCGGTTCCCGGTGCACTGGGGCGGTGACTGCGACGCGACGTTCGAGGCGATGGCGCAGATGCTGCGCGGGGGGCTGTCGCTCGGCATGTCCGGGTTCGGCTACTGGAGCCACGACATCGGCGGCTTCGAGGGCACCCCGGACGCCGCCGTCTACAAGCGCTGGATCGCGTTCGGCCTGCTGTCCTCGCACAGCCGCCTGCACGGCAGCGGCTCCTACCGGGTGCCGTGGCTGTTCGACGAGGAGGCGGTGGACGTGCTGCGCGCGTTCACCGCGCTCAAGATGCGGCTGATGCCGTACCTGCGCGGCGCCGCCGCCCAGGTGACGGCGGAGGGAGTCCCGATGATGCGGGCGATGGCGCTCGCCTTCCCCGGCGACCCCAACTGCACGCACCTGGACCGCCAGTACATGCTCGGCGACGACCTGCTCGTGGCCCCGGTCCTGTCGGCCGACGGGGAGGTGTCGTACTACGTCCCGGCGGGAAACTGGACCAGCTTCCTGACCGGAGAGCAGGTCACCGGACCGATTTGGGTGAAGGAACGGTACGGGTTTCTCGGTGTCCCGCTCCTGGTACGCCCCGGCGCGGTCATCCCGGTCGGCGCCGTGGACGACCGCCCGGATTACGACTACGCGGACGGCGTGACGCTGCGCCTGTACGAGATCCCCGACGGCGCCCGGGTGACGACGGTCATCGAACCCGGCGGCCGGGAGTTCGTCACCACCAGGACCGGGAACGTGATCCGGGTCGAGACCGCCGCCGGGGATCGCGGCGGGCGGTGGCAGGCCTGGCACGCCGGGCGGGTCATCCGCGGCCACGCCGGCGCGGCCGAGTTCACCGTGCCGCCGGCGACGGGAGCCTAGGCCGGCGCGGCGCCCCCCGCTCTGGGGCGGGCGGAGAAGCCGTCGAGGAAGATCGAGGTGATGGCGTCGGCGAGCCGTTCGGTGGAGTACCCAGCGTCGGGGTGCTGGCCGCGCCCGGAGAGCCAGACCGCGTCCCGGATGAGCCGGTGGAAGACCCGCGGCGAGATGTCCGACCGGAAGGAGCCGTCCGCCACGCCGCGCTCGATCACCCCGAGCCAGGTCCGCTGCACCTCGCCGGCGGCGACCTGCACCTCCTTGTACAGCGGCGTCTCGCGGAGGTAGCGCAACTCGTTCTGGTAGATCGCGGTCGCGTCGGGCCGCTCCCTGGCGACCTGAAGCGAGGCGAGCACTATCGCGCGCAGCGTCTGCGCGGCGTCCTGCTCCCGGGCCAGGACGTCCCGGTACCTGGCCGCGATGACGTCGAGGAATCCGGTGAGAATCTCCAGGACGATTTCGTCCTTGGAGCTGAAGTAGTGGTAGAGGCTGCCTGACAGGACCCCGACCGCGTCCGCGATCTCCCGCACGGTGGTCGATCTGATCCCCTTGCGGGCGAACATCTGCGCGGCGGTGGCGACGATGAGTTCGCGGCGGCCCCGAGGCTCGGTCATTCGCAATGCCTTCCAGCGAGAAGCGGCCTGGGTGGTGCCCGGCCGGGAACTGCGGTTGCCGGCGGCATGCCTGGTGAGTGGCAGCCCGCCCGCCATCCGCGGTGAGCAGTATGCCAGTGCGCTACTTCATCGACCTGACGGTCTGGCCCCCCAGCGGGTCGCCGCCTACCTCGGCGTTGTGCGCGTGGGCGAGATGGTGCAGGCCGAAGACGGAGTCCATCCCGGTCTGCAGGCCCATGATGTCTTCCACCTGGTTGACCGCCTTCTTGGCCAGGGCCAGGCCGAGGCGCGGCATCTCCGCGATCCGCGCGGCCAGCGCCATCGTCTCGGTTTCCAGGTCGGCCCGGGGAACCACCCGGTTGACCATGCCGAGTTGCAGGGCGCGCCCGGCGTCGACCCGGTCGCCGGTGAACAGGAACTCCTTGGCGAAGCGCGGGCCCATCACGAACGGGTGCGCGAAGTACTCCACGCCGGGGATGCCCATCTTGACCACCGGGTCCGCGAAGAACGCGTCGTCGGCGGCGACGACGAGGTCACAGCACCAGGCCAGCATCAGCGCGCCGGCGATGCAGGCGCCCTGCACCATCGCGATCGTCGGCTTCGGCAGTTCCCGCCAGCGGCGGCACATGCCGAGGTAGACCTCGGACTCGCGGGCGTACCGGCTCTCCGCGCCCTGCTTGCCGACGTGATCCCACCACAGGCCGGCCTGGCGGTCGAACGACTCGTGCGCGTCCCGCCCCGGGGTGCCGATGTCATGCCCGGCGCAGAAGTGCCTGCCCGCGCCGGCCAGCACGATGACCTTGACGTCGTCGTCGGCCGCGGCCCGGTAGAAGGCCGCGTCGAGCGCGTAGGTCATCGCCGAGTTCTGCGCGTTGCGGTACTCGGGCCGGTTCAGCGTGATCACCGCGACCGGCCCGTCCTCGCGGTAGAGCACCACCGGGTTCCCGGCCGCGGCGGTGACGTCGCCCGGCTGGCTATCTGCCTCGCTGGTCATCTGGCCGCTCCCGCGGAACTGTGCTCGCCGCCGGCGACGAACGCGTCCCTGGCCCGGTCGCCGGCGCCGGCCAGGTTGAGCTCGAAGGTGAACCCCTGCTCGTAGCGGTAGCTGCGGTTGACGTCCCGCGGGTCGATCCCGTTCAGCGACTCCTTGGCCCGCCTGATGACGACCGGGTCCTTCGCGGCGATCCGCCCGGCGAACTCCAGGGCCGCCGCGCGGAGCGCCTCCCGCGGCACCACGGCGTGGACCGAGCCGAACTGGTGCAGTTCCGCCGCGGTCGCGGTGGCCGCCGTGTACACCATCGCGCGCATCTTGTGCTGCGGGACGAGCCGCGACAGGTGCGTGGCCGCGCCGAGGGCGCCCCGGTCGACCTCGGGCAGCCCGAACGTGGCGTCCTCGGAGGCGATGATCACGTCGCTGTTGCCGACCAGCCCGATGCCGCCGCCGAGGCAGAACCCGTGCACCGCGGCGATCACCGGGACCGGGCACTCGTAGACCGCCCTGAATGCCTCGTAGCAGCCGCGGCTGACCTCGAGGAGGGCGGTGAACCCCGCGGTGCGCTGCATTTCCCCGATGTCCACCCCGGCGTTGTAGCCGCGCCCTTCCGCGCGCAGGATGACCGCCCGGGTGCCCGGGTCGCCGCCTGCCGCGGCGACCTGCCGGGCGACGTCGAACCACCCGGCCGCCGGCAGCGCGTTCACCGGCGGGTTGTTCATGATGATCTCGGCGATCCCGTCGCCGGCCGGCTCCGTGCGCACCATGGGCACGGGTCCTTCGCTGCTCATCATGCCTCCCTGTATCCCTGTATCCCTGGGTCCCTGTGGTCTCTCAGGCGTGCTGGCTGCTCACGGACACGACCTCGCCGGTCATGTAGGACGAGTAGTCGCTCGCGAGGAACACCATCACGCTGGCGACCTCCCACGGCTCCGCGGCCCGGCCGAAGGCCTCGCGCGAGACCAGCCTGGCGAGGTTCTCCTGCGTGGTGACCTTGGCCAGGAACGGGTGCGTGACGATGCTCGGCGAGACGGCGTTGACCCGGATGCCGTACCGCGCCACGTCCATCGCCGCGCACCGGGTGAGCGCCATGACGCCGGCCTTCGCCGCCGCGTAGTGCGCCTGGCCCTCCTGCGCGCGCCAGCCGAGGACCGACGCGTTGTTGACGATGACCCCCCGGCCGCGCGGCACCATGTGCCGCAGGACGGCCCGGGTGGCGCGGAAGGTGGCGGTCAGCGTCACGTCCAAGACGGTGCTCCACTGCTCGTCGGTCATGTCGACGATGCTCACCTCGCCGCCGAGCCCGACGTTGTTGATCAGCACGTCGATCCCGCCGAGCTCGGCGTCGACGGTGTCGATGAGGTGGTCGACCTGCGCCTGGACCGTGCCGTCGCAGGCCACGGCGAGCGGCGGCTTCCCCGTCTGCTCTTCGAACGCCCTGGCCGCCTCGGCGAGCCGGCGCTCGTGCCGGTCGCTGACGGCGACCGTGGCCCCCTCGGCCGCGCAGCGCAGCGCGGTGGCGAAGCCGATGCCGGCGCCGGCGGCGGCGGTCACCAGGACCGTCTTGCCCGCGAGGAGCTGGTGCCCGGCCGGCGGCCCGGGCGGCGCCGCGCTCACCGCTGCCCGCCGAGCCGGGCGAGGACGTCGTTCGCTTCACCGACGATGCGGTCAACCAGTTCCCGGCAACTGGGAATGTCGTCGATGAGCCCGACGACCTGCCCGGAGGCGCTGACGCCGATGTCGGTCCGGCCGTCGAGCAGCACCGACCGGTACAGGACCGGCGCGTTCGCGGCCATGATGACCTGGGTCCAGCGCAGCGCGTGCTCCCTTTTCATCGCGATGCCCTCGCGGATCATGTCTGGCCAGGAGGTGCCCGAGAGCCGGTGGAACAGCAGCGCGCCGCGGATTGCGCGGGCGGCCCGCCGCGGCGCGCTGGCCGCCTGGAGCCCGCCGGCCTGCCCGGCGTTCAGCAGCCGCTGCGGAACGCCGTCGATCTCGCTCGTCACCACCGTGTCGGTGACCTTCTTGGTCAGGTACAGCTCCTTGACCGCCTGCGCGACCGGTGACTCCGTGGTCAGCAGGAACCTGGTCCCCATCGCGATGCCCGCCGCGCCGTACGCGAGGGCGGCGACGAGGCCCCGGCCGTCGAAGAAGCCGCCGGCGCCGATCACCGTGATGTCGACGGCGCCCGCTACCTGGGGAAGCAGCAGGCTGGTCGGCACCACGCCGGTGTGCCCGCCGCCCTCGGCGCCCTGGACGACGACCGCGTCCGCGCCCCACGCCTGGACCTTCTCCGCGTGCCTGACCGCGCCGACGGACGGGACGACGACCAGGCCGCCGTCCTTGCACCGGGCGATGAGGTCCTGGCGCGGCGCGAGGGCGAACGAGGCGACCTTGACCCCCGACCTGATCAGCAGGTCGATCCGCCGTTCGACGTCGGGCTGGTTCGCGCGGACGTTGACGCCGAACGGCCGGTCGGTCAGCGACTTGACGGCGGCGACGGCCTCGGCCAGCTCCTGGTAGGACATCAGGCCGCCGCCGATGATGCCCAGGCCGCCCGCCGCGGAGGCGGCGGCCGTCAGGCGGGCATCCGAGACGTACCCCATGCCCGTCGCGACGATCGGGTAGTCGATGCCGAACAGCTCGGTGAGGCGGGTCCTGAGGGCGGGATGGGGCGCGATGGCGGCGGTCACCCGGGCACCTCCTGGTACCGCAGGCCCTGGGGATCGATGACTTCCCTGATCAGGCGCAGCTCCTGCGCGGTCGGCGGCCGCGTCGCCGGCACGTCGTCGCCGATGACGAGGTCGAACCCGGTCGACGCGATAACCTCCGCCACGGTTACCCCGGGATGGACCGACAGCAGCCGCATCCGGCGGGTGGCGGGATCCCAGTCGAAGGAAGCCAGGTCGGACACGACCCGGCGCAGCCGCATGAACCGGGCGGCGGCGGACCCGGCCCGCGCCCCGTTGTCCCACCCGACGCCGGCCACCATGTCCACCGCGGGGACGAAGACGCGGGCCGAGTGCCTGGGCACCCAGTAGCTCGTGGGGTGCGAGACGGTGTTCCCCGGGGCGCCGCGGACGCCGAGCAGCTGCGCCCTGGGCCTGGCGTGGCTGCCGATGGCGGAGATGTTGGCGTTGCCGTAGGCGTCGAGCTGGCTCGGCGTCATCATCACGTGCCGGTCCCCCCGCCACACCACGTCGAAGACGGCCCGGTACGGCAGCCAGCTTTCCACCGGGCCGGGGGCCGGGGTGCCCACCGCCCAGGTGCCTTCCACGATGTGCGCCTCGCCGTCGGTCACCAGGAGCAGCGGCTCGAACGTGTGCCTGGCGAGGCGCACCGCGATGGTAGGGATCAGGCCGATGGGGGCGGCGAGGATCTCGCCGTCGCCGCGGAACGCCTCCGCGCAGGCGATCACGCACGCCTCGGCCCGGTCAGCGGCCCGGTCAGCGGCGCCGGCCGCGGCACGGGCACGGGCGGCGGTCAGGTCGCCTGCGGGCATCACGCCACCTCCTCCCCCGCCGCGAGCGCGGCCACCGCCCGCTGGTACCCCGCCTCGCCGCCGCCGAGGAAGCGCTCGCAGAACGCCGTCCACCGGCCGGCGTCCCCGGCCGCCGCCACGTACGCACGCTGAAACGCCTCGTCGCGGTCGTAGTCCGGCACGCAGGACGTGAAGTGGGCGCCGTTCGGCGCCTCGACGACCCCGGTGACCAGCATGCGGGAGATCCGGATCGTCACCGGGTGCGCGGTCTTCGCCAGTTCCCCGGTCGGCACGATCCGCTCGCAGGAGACGTACGCGTGCTCGGCGGCGGCGCAGAAGAGATCGTCGAAGTACGGGTCGGGCCCGAGGAACTGGGCGTTGCCCCTCTCGTCGGCCCGGTTCATGTGCACGAGCGCGGCATCGAGCCTCAGCGGCGGCATCGCGATGAACCGCTCGCCGCCGTAGGGGTCGGTGACGGCGGCGAGGCCCGGGTTGGTGTCGGCGACCAGCGAGCCGAGGCCGACCCGGGTCGGCACGAACGGCAGCCGGGTCGCCGCCGCGTAAAGGCCAAGCTCCACCATGCCCTCGTCGTACTCCGCGACCTCGATGGCGCCCCCCTGCCGGGCGGCGCGGAAAAACGGGTCGAGGGGGATGCTGTCGAGCGAGACGAAGCCGAAGACCAGCTTCCGCACCTTGCCGGCCGCGCACAGCAGCCCCACGTCAGGGCCGCCGTAGCTCACGACGGTGAGATCGGTCAGGTCGGACCGCAGGATCGCGCGGACCAGGGACATCGGCTTGCGCCGCGATCCCCACCCGCCGATGCCGATGGTC
>DAHWEX010000308.1 GCA_027326205.1 Actinomycetota bacterium | reverse complement strand
CGCGACGGCAAGCTGAAGCTTTGGGTCATCCTCGACGAGGCCGCCCTGCGCCGCCCCGTCGCCGGGCGGAAGGTGCAGATCGAGCAGCTCCGCTACCTGGAGGACGCCTGCGCGAACCCGACGCTCACCCTTCAGGTCATCCCCTACGGCGCGGGCGGGCACGCAGCCCCGACCGGGTTCAGCATCCTGCGGTTCGCCGAGCGCGACCTGCCCGACGTCGTCTACGTCGAGAACCTGACCAGCGCGCTCTACCCCGACAAGCAGGCCGACGTGGACCGGTACCTGCTCGCCATGGAGCGACTCTCCCTCGTGGCCTACGAGCCGAACCAGACCCCGCGGATCCTCAAGGACATCATCCGGCAGCTGGAGGCCGCGCAGAACGACTGAGGGGCCGCGGACGCGCGAATGGCGGTGGGTTCCCGCGCCACGCGGGAACCCACCGCCCTCTCTCCCCCCTGGCTGGTCAGCTAGGCCACCGGCAGGTCGAACTCCCCGTTCCTGACGCCGGCCAGGAACGCTTCCCATTCAGGGCCGGTGTAGACGTGCGCCGCCTTGGCGCGGTCCTTCGTGTCCCTGACGGCAACGCCCCCGCCGGGCAGGTGCGCGACCTCGACGCAGTTGCCGGCCGCGCTGAAACTGCTCTTGAACCAGTGCAGACCGCCATGGCTCAGTTCCATCGGGCTTCCTCCTTGTTTTTCCCCTTGTTGTTAGTTGTTGTGACCCCCAGTGGCGACCACCCCAGCCGCCACTGCCCCACTAAATCTCTTGCGCCGCCTGCGCGATCAGGTCAACGGACGCGGCCGGCGCGAGCGCTGCCGCCCGGAGGCGGTCGAAAGCCTCCACCCGGGCTCGCACCTCTCTCTCCTTCTCCAGGTAGAGCACGCCGGCCGCGGACTCCACGTAGGCGACCTCGGCATCGGTCCGGCTGGGGAACTCCAGGATCGAGAACGGGCCGCCGTGCCCAGCGTGGGCGCCGCAGTCAAACGGCAGGACCTGCAGCGTGATCCCGGGCCGCCGCGCCAGCTCGAGCATCCGGTCAAGCTGGCCGCGCATGACCTGTTTCCCGCCGACCGGGCGGCGGATCACGGCTTCGTCGAGGATCGCCCACACCTCGAGGGCAGGCGTGTCGTCAAGCCGCCGCTGCCGTTCCATCCGCAGGTCGACGAGCCGCTCGATCTGCTCGCTCCCGTGCCGGGGGAACATCTCCCGCAGCACCGCCCGGGCGTAGTCGGGGGTCTGGAGCAGGCCCGGGACCACGGCGATCTCGTAGCTGCGGACCGCGGCCGTCTCGGCCTCAAGGCCGACGTAGATGTCGAAGCCGCTGGGGAGCACGTCGTCGTAGGCGGCCCACCACCCCTTGCGGTGTCCCTCGCGGGCCATGTCGACCAGCACCTGGCGCTGCCCCGGCTCCACCACGCCGTACATCTCGAGGAGCTGGTTCAGGTAGGCCGACTTGGTCGGGGCCTTGCCGGTCTCGATGCGCGACAGCGTCGACGGGGCGACGCCCAGCTGCGCGGCTACTTCCTCAAGCTTGTACCCGTTGGATTCGCGGAGGTTGCGCAGCTCGGTGCCGAGGCGCCGCCGACGGACGGTCGGTCCCGTCGTCATCGCGGATCCACCTCCTTCTCCGGAGACCGTCGCGAAAGTTCTGGTCACGCTGGTCAAAGCGCGCAGTACCTACCATGACGGACGTGAGGTAACAAGCGCCACGATACAGCGAAAGTAGTGGAAGTGAAATCTCACACGCGATTTCATGGGGAAAATTTGCTCCACGCACTTGCGCTGCGTGCGCTTGCACCTGCATCATGCAAGTGGCGCCGGCGGCCGACGGGTGGGTTTTGCGGCTGTCGCGGCGTTACCGGCAAGTGCCACGAAACGGACATAAGACACTTGTAGGAAATGTCGGTTTTAATTAGTTTTTAAAGGGTTATTTTCAGTACGGCAGGATCCCCCGGTAAGTCCCCTATGCGCACACCATCGGGAGGCAGGCGCAGATGGACACCCCCCTGAAGAGCCGCCCCGTCCACGGGCCGATCCCAAGGCTGGGGGCGAGGCAGATGGCCGCCATCCTCGGTTCGCTCACGATCCCCGGACGCCCGGACAAGGTCTCCGGCGCCCGCGCCTTCATCGCGCACACGCTGGCCGCCAGCGGCCGGGGACGCCGGGTCGACTCCGAGGCCGCGACCTTACTGACGTCGGAACTGGTCACCAACGCGATCCTGCACACCGCCTCGGGGTCGCCCGAGGGCACGGTCACGATCGTCGTCGTCGACGTGCCGGACGGCGTGCTCGTCGAGGTGACCGACGACGGCTCGCCCGGCACCCCCGTCGTCAAGGGCGACCTGCTCGCGGCCGACGGCCACGGCCTGTACCTGGTGCAGCAGATGGCGGCGCAGTGGGGGTACCTGCGCGACCCGGCCGGCACGACGGTCTGGTTCCACCTCGTCGCCGGGCCGCGCGAGGGCTAGCGGGCGGACGCGGCCACCGCGGCGCGGATGCCGGCGCAGACGGCGGCCAGGTCGGCGTCGCCCGTCACGTACGGCGGCATCGTGTAGACCAGGTCGCGGAAGGGCCGGAGCCAGACCCCGGCCGCGGCCGCGGCGTCCGTCGCGGCCGCGATGTCGACCTCCCGGTCGAGTTGCACGACGCCGATCGCGCCGAGCACCCGGACGTCGGCGACGCCCGGCTGGCCCGCCACGGGGGCGAGGCCGGCCGTGAGCGCCGCCTCGATGCGCCGCACCTCGGCCCGCCAGCCGCGCGGGTACGTCGGCGCGCCGTCCGCGGCACCGTCGCCGAGGAGCACGTCGAGCGAGGCGCCGGCCACCGCGCAGGCCAGCGGGTTGCCCATGAACGTGGGGCCGTGCGCGAGCACGGGCAACTCGCCGCGCCCGATGCCCGCCGCGACTTCTGCCGTGCACAGCGCGGCCGCGAGCGTCAGGTAGCCGCCGGTCAGCGCCTTGCCGACGCACATCACGTCCGGCGACACGCCGGCGTGCCCGGCCGCGAACAGCGCCCCGGTCCGGCCGAATCCGGTCGCGATCTCGTCGAAGACCAGCAGCACGCCGCAGGAGTCGCACGCCTCGCGCAGCACGCGCAGGTAGCCGGGGTCGTGGAACCGCATCCCGCCCGCGCCCTGGACCACGGGCTCCACGATCACGGCCGCGAGTTCCCCGGCATGCTCCTCGATCAGGCGGCGCAGCCGCGCCGCGTAGGCCTCGTCGACGCCCGCCGCGAACCCGGCGGGCGGCAGCCCGGCGAACACCTGCCGGGGCAGCACGCCCTCCCACATCCGGTGCATCCCCCCGTCCGGGTCGCACACGGACATGGCCATGAACGTGTCCCCGTGGTACCCGCCGCGCCAGGTCAGCAGCCGCGTCTTCGCGCTCTTCCCGCGCGAGCGCCAGTACTGCAGGCACATCTTCACCGCGACCTCGACCGCGACCGAACCGGAGTCGCAGAGGAACGCGTGCTCAAGGCCCTCCGGAGCCAGCGTCACCAGGCGGTCGGCCAGGGCCACGGCGGGCTCGTGCGTCAGCCCGCCGAACATGACGTGGCTCATCCGCCCCAACTGGTCCCGCGCGGCGGCGTCGAGCACGGGGTGCCGGTACCCGTGGATCGCCGCCCACCACGAGCTCATCCCGTCGATCAGCTCGCGGCCGTCGGCGAGCCGCAGCCGCACCCCGCTCGCCGACTCGACCACCAGCGGCGCACGGGTCCCCGGCATCGGCGCGTACGGGTGCCACACCCGCTGCCTGTCCAGCTCGAGCAGCTTGTCGGTCGCGCTCACGCCGACGATTATCCCGAACGGCGGCGGGCGTCGCGCGGCCGGCCCTGGCAAGCCTGCCGCGGGTCCGGCGCACGCGTTGACCGCTGTTATCCCGCACGAGGCGGCCTCGCGGCGCGCCGCAGGAAAGCGCGCCGCGCGCCTGTTGCTGTTATCCGCGCCACCCGCCGCGGCCCGCACGCGGTGACCAGTCGCGGCCGAACCGCCCGCTTGTCGCCGTTATCGCCTGGCGGCCGGGTGCCCCGCGTTCTTGCCGCGCTTTTCCCGCAGGCGCATCGTCAGCTTGACCGGGGTGCCGGCGAAGCCGAAGTCCTCGCGGAGGCGGCGTTCGATGAACCGGCGGTAGGTCTCCTCGAGGAACCCCGTGGTGAACAGGACGAAGTGCGGGGGCTTGGTGCCCGCCTGGGTGGCGAACAGCACCCTCGGCTGCTTGCCGCCGCGCATCGGCGGCGGGGTGGCGGCGATCAGGGCGTTCAGCCAGGCGTTGAGCTGCCCGGTGGAGATCCGCTGCTCCCAGCCGTCCAGGGCCTGCTCGATCGCCGGGACGAGGCGCTCGACGTGACGGCCGGTCTGCGCCGAGATGTTCACCCGCGGCGCCCAGCGGACGTGGTAAAGCTGCTGTTCGATCTCGTCCTGCAGGTACTCGCGGCGCTCGATGTCGGTCAGGTCCCACTTGTTGTAGGCGATGACGAGCGCGCGGCCCGCCTCGGTCACCATCGAGAGAATGCGCAGGTCCTGCTCGGTGAGCGTGACGCTCGCGTCGATGAGGACGACCGCGACCTCGGCCCGGTCAAGCGCGGACTGGGTGCGCAGGGTGGCGTAGTAGTCCGCGCCCTGGGCCTCCCTGAACCGGCGCCTGATGCCGGCCGTGTCCACGAACCGCCAGGTCGTGCCGCCCAGTTCGATCAGTTCGTCCACCGGGTCACGGGTCGTTCCCGCGACCGAGTCGACGACCGACCGCCGCTCCCCCGCCAGCTTGTTGAGCAGGGACGACTTGCCGACGTTGGGCCGGCCGATCAGCGCCACGCGGCGCGGGCCGCCGCCGCCCAGGCGCTCGGGCGGCGCCTCGGGCAGCGCCTCAAGGGCCAGGTCGAGCATGTCGCCGGTGCCCCGGCCGTGCATGGCGGAGACCATGACCGGCTCGCCGAGGCCGAGCGACCACAGCGACTGGGCGTCGGCCTCGCTCCTGGCGTCGTCCACCTTGTTGGCGACGAGCACGACCGGCTTGCCCGCCCGGCGCAGCACCCGGGCGACCGCCTCGTCCTCGTCGGTCGCGCCGACCCGGGCGTCGACCACGAACAGCACCGCGTCCGCGAGGCCGACCGCGATCTCCGCCTGCTCGGCGACCTGGGCCGCCAGGCCCTGCGCCCGCGCCACCCAGCCGCCGGTGTCCACCAGGGTGAACTGCCGGCCGCGCCAGTTGGCGTCGTAGGCGACCCGGTCCCTGGTCACGCCCGGCACGTCCTGCACGACGGCCTGGCGGGAGCCGAGGATCCGGTTGACCAGGGTGGACTTGCCGACATTCGGCCGCCCGACCACGGCGAGCACCGGCTGTCCCGGCGTGCCGAAGCCGATGTCGCCGTCCTGCCCGCCGTCTTCCGCGTCAGCGAACCCGGCGGTGCCGAATTCGTCGCCGATGTCTACCCAGCCGTCATCGCCGGCGTCAGTGTCCGTCACTTGCGTTCTCCCCCATCACATGCTTTTGTTCCCGGCGCAGGCGAGTTCGTGACTGCGCTCCCGGGCGAGGCGGGTGATCTCCTCGATCACCCGCTCCAGGGTCAGGTCGGTCGCGTCGAGCAGCAGCGCGTCGGCTGCCTTCTCCGACTGGGCGGCGTCGAGGCGGTCGCGGCGGGCCTGCGCGGCCTCGGTCGCGACGGCGTCGCCGTCCAGTTCGGCGGCCCGGCGGCGGGCGCGCGCGCCCGCGTCGGCGGTCAGGAAGACCTTAAGCCCGGCGGCGGGCGCGACGACCGTGCCGATGTCGCGGCCCTCGGCCACGATGCCGGGCTCGGCGGCGGCGAT
>DAHWEX010000163.1 GCA_027326205.1 Actinomycetota bacterium | reverse complement strand
GAGCTTGCTTCCTCGGGCCAGCTCGACCCGGCGACGTCGCTGCTGCTCGCCGACGCGGTCCGGCGCGCCCGCGACGTGCCGCAGGCCGAGCGCTACCTGGCCGAGTCCGACCTGACCCGCGCGCTGCGCGCCACCCTCGGCGACGCCGACTTCAGGAAGGAGCTAGCCGCGCAGGACGGCACGGCCGAGCTTGTCGCCGAGTTGGAGGACGCCGCCCAGCGGGTCTTCATCGCCCGCAAGTTCTACAACGACCTCGCGGGCCGCACGATCGACGCCCGCCGCCGCCCGCTGGTGAAGGTGCTCCGCCTGTACGGCAGCGCGCAGCAGCCGGGCTTCTTCGACATGGACGACGAGATATCCCCCCCAGAGGAATGAGCCGCGTACGCTGAAGGCGGGGCCACGGCCACGGCCAGGAGCGCGGCAGCGCAGGCCAGCCGCGTTCCGAAGATCGTTTGTCGGACCTAAACCGTAGGCTGGTGTGGCCCCCGGGCGGGTGGGGACTGACAGGTAGGTGACCGGTCTGGATCGCTGGCCCGGGGCACCGGGCGCCCGGGGTTTCGGTCCAATTGAGGGCCAGCCAGCCCGCATGGCCTGCGGCCTGGGGCGACATATCATGGAGTAGTCCCGCCGTGGCCGCTGCGACCCGGCGACCCGGCGACCAGAAGTGTCACCCGTCGAGCTGTGAGGTTTTCCCATGTCCACCGTTGACGCAACGTCCAGTTCTCAGGCGAATGGCGCCCCCGCACCGGAGACGGGCACCGCTCGCGTCAAGCGCGGCATGGCCGAGATGCTCAAGGGCGGCGTGATCATGGACGTCGTCACCCCGGAGCAGGCGAAGATCGCCGAGGACGCCGGCGCGGTCGCCGTCATGGCGCTGGAGCGGGTGCCCGCAGACATCCGCGCACAGGGCGGCATCGCCCGGATGAGCGACCCCGACATGATCGAGGGCATCATCGGCGCCGTGTCGATCCCGGTGATGGCCAAGGCCAGGATCGGGCACTTCGCCGAGGCCCAGGTGCTGCAGTCGCTCGGCATCGACTACATCGACGAGTCCGAGGTGCTCACCCCGGCCGACGAGGCGCACCACATCGACAAGTGGAAGTTCACCGTCCCGTTCGTCTGCGGCGCCACCAACCTGGGCGAGGCGCTGCGGCGGATCGCCGAGGGCGCGGCGATGATCCGCTCGAAGGGCGAGGCCGGGACCGGCAACGTGGTCGAGGCCACCAGGCACATGCGCTCGCTGAAGCAGGGCATCCGCCGCCTGCAGGGCCTGCCGCCGGAGGAGCTGTTCACCGAGGCCAAGGAGCTCCAGGCCCCGTACGACCTGGTGGCGGAGGTGGCCAAGGCGGGCAAGCTGCCGGTCGTGCTGTTCACCGCCGGCGGCATCGCGACCCCGGCGGACGCCGCGATGATGATGCAACTCGGTGCCGAGGGCGTCTTCGTCGGCTCGGGCATCTTCAAGTCGGGCGACCCGGCCAAGCGCGACGCCGCGATCGTCAAGGCGACCACCTTCTACGACGACCCCGACGTGATCGCGAAGGTCTCCCGCGGCCTCGGCGAGGCGATGGTCGGCATCAACGTCGACACCCTCCCCGCCGACCAGAAGTACGCGAACCGCGGCTGGTAAGCACCGCGCCGCCAACCAGGGAAGTCACGGCTCCGTTCGGTTGTTACGGTGATGGTCCTTGTCCTCGGCGGCGGTAACCGGGGCCTTAACCCTGGCCACAGCATGGCTGGGGCGTCCGCCCGCGGGCAGTGCCGCGAGGCCAAGCCCGTCCGTGATTTGGGTGGTCCCCGGGGGGATCATCCCCCGGGGAGGAACACAGTGGTCATCGGAGTTCTCGCGTTGCAGGGCGACGTGCGCGAGCACGTTCGCGCGCTCGAGGAATCGGGCGCTACCGCGAAGCCGGTTCGCCGCCTGAGCGAGATCGAGGCGGCCGACGGCCTGGTGATCCCCGGCGGCGAGTCCACCACGCTGTGGAAGCTCGCGGCCGCGTTCGAACTGCTCGACCCGGTCCGCAAGCTGATCGCCGGCGGCATGCCCGCGTTCGGCTCGTGCGCGGGCCTGATCATGCTCGCCGACCAGGTCGCCGACGGGGCCGAGGGCCAGCAGACCTTCGGCGGCATCGACATGACCGCCAGGCGCAACGCCTTCGGCCGCCAGGTTGACTCCTTCGAGCGCGAGGTGCTGGTCGGCGGGGCGCCGTTTCACGCGGTGTTCATCCGCGCGCCCTGGGTGGAGCGGGCCGGCCCGGACGTTTCTGTGCTAGGCGAAGATAACGGTAGGATCATCGCCGTCCGGCAGGGTGCGCTCCTGGCGACCGCGTTCCACCCGGAACTGACCCCGGACCGGCGCATTCACGAGCTTTTCGTTTCGATGGTGAAGGGATCGCAATGAGCGAGCTTGCGAGCGAATCGGCAAGCACCGTGCGTCCGCGGATGCGGACTCCGAGCGCTAGCGAGGTGTCCTCATGAGCGGCCACTCCAAATGGGCCACCACCAAGCACAAGAAGGCGGTGGTCGACGC
>DAHWEX010000288.1 GCA_027326205.1 Actinomycetota bacterium | reverse complement strand
ACCGCGTGCAGGAACGGGATGTCGCCGCGCTCCCGGATCACCGCGCCGACCGCCCTGATCAGCCTGGTGGCGAACCCGTGGCCGCGCCACGAGTCGTCGGTGCAGACCGCGCTGATCTCCGCCCAGCCTTCCGGGCGCAGCCGCTCCCCGGCCATCGCCACCAGTACGCCGTCGCGGCGGATACCCAGGTACGTGCCGAGTTCAAACGTACGGGGAAGGAACGGGCCGGGCTTCGCGCGCTCGGTCAGCTCAAGCATCTCCCCGACATCGGCCCGGCCGAGCGGGACCGCCTCCGGGTCAGCGGCGACCTTGAGGTCGTCGCCCGTCATCTGCACGCCGTCGATGGCCGCCACGATCTCCCAGCCAGGCGGCGGCGGTACCCGGATGCCCGCCAGCCCGAGCAGGCCGCCCGGCCCGGCCAGGCTCGCGGCGTCCGCCCAGTCGGCCGCCACCGGCTCGTCCGGCAGGCCGAAGAACGGGGAGACATCGGGCTGATAGCGCAGCACGCGGCCATGCCGCTGCGCGAACCGGGCGTGCGCGCCGGTCAGCGACGAGAGCACGGGATTGTCGAGGGGATGCGACATGGTGATTACCTCCGACTTGCTGTCAATCCGGATCGGGACCGGATAATTTCATCCCCCGGCCGCGCGATGACGCGGGACCCCGCCCGGCGGCGGTCGCGGGCCGATTCCGGGCCAATCGCGGGCCGTCGGCGAACGCCGTCCCGGCCGTCGTGTCTGCTTGAATCTGGGCGTGAGCGATGAACCGCTAGCCGCCCCCGCCGGCTACCAGATCTCCACCGACCCCGCGCGGCTTGACGCCGCGCTGATCCACCAGTGGCTGTCGCGGGACGCGTACTGGGCGACGGGCCGCCCCCGCGAGAAGCAGGACCGGGCGATCGCCTGCTCGCTGAACTTCGGCGCTTACGACAGCGCCTCGGGGGCGCAGGTCGGCTACGCCCGGGTGGTCACCGATCACGCCACCTTCGCCTGGCTTTGCGATGTCTACGTCGATCCCGCCGTCCGCGGCCAGGGCCTCGGCACCGCCCTGGCCGCCGCCGTCCGCGACTACCTGGCCCCCGCCGGGCTGCGCCGCGTCCTGCTCGCCACCGCCGACGCCCACGAGGTCTACGCGAAGGTCGGCTTCACGCCGCTGGCCTACCCGGAGAAGTGGATGACGCTGGGCGAGCAGTGACGCACCCGGAGAGCGGGATAAACCGTGGGGGGGCACGCAGAGTCGACTAGTCGCTGCGACGACCCGGTTGACGGTTGCCTCGGCGGTGGCGGTGGAGATCGGCTGCCGCGGCGTCCGCCGTCCGCGAGCGCGCACAGGTGCCGTCCGGCGTGGTCTTCACCGCGATGACCGGCCTTTGCGCGGGACGCGGCCGGTGAGCGGGTCGGGGAGTTGCCGGTAGGCGATCCTCCCGGATGGGGGGCGGTCACGCGTGAAACATCCGGGCCGGACGCCGCGCGAGGCCGGCGGCGCGCGGCGACCGGGCAATCGTCCTGGGTTCCTCTCACGCGGGTCGCCACCGCTCGGCCCGGCTGATCCGCGAGGAGTACGTCGGGCGTGAACGGTGCCCTACAGCAGAAACCGGTCCCCCGTGCGGTACGGGGTGAACCGCGCGGGGGACCGGCGGGCCGGCCGCTAGGCGGCGGCGTCCCAGCCGACGGCGAAGTTGCCGACGCCTCCGGTGATCGTGGACGGGACGGCCAGGGTGTGCCCGGCCGCCGAGACCATCGTGACCTCGTTGATCGGCGCGGTGATGGCGACGTTGTTGACGGCGGCGCCCAGGAAGTCGACGATGCCGAAGTTGGAGAGCGGCTGCGCCTGGCCGTTGCTCACCGGGTCCTGGGCGACGATCTCGGCGGATCCGAGTGTGGCGGCCGTCGAGGTCTGCTGGGTGACCTGGGTCCAGTTCTGGGTCATGTCGAAGAGCGTCAGCATGAAGCCGCCCGCGCCCAGGGCGGTGACCGAGGCCGTCATGGCGTCACCCGCCTTCACCGGGTTCTTGAAGAACACCGGGGCGTTCGGGGCCATCTGGAACCATCCCGAGTACAACGGGAAGTCCCCGGCGCAGTCGCCCTCGGTCCCGATCTGCTCGATGGTGCCGGTGCCGTCGCCGTCGAGCCCGACAGCGTAGCTGGACCGGGTCGTCGTGCCGTTGCAGGCCGTCGGCGGCACGATCCAGTTCGCGGCCACGCTGGTGAACGTGCCCGCCGCGCCGGTGGCGGCATAACCCGCCCAGCCCGGACTGGTCACCTGGGTGACCCCGCCCGCGGTTGCCGTGGTGGCGGTGGCCGTGGGGGTGACGGCCGGCGTCGCGGTCGCCGTGACCGTGGGCGTGACCGTGGGCGTGACCGCGGGCGTGGCGGTGGGCGCGGTGGGCGCGGTGGCCGTGGCCGTAGTCGTGGGAGATGCCGTTGTCGCGGTGCCGGCGGTCGTCGCGGTGGCGGTGGGGGCCGTCGCGGTGACGGTAGCCGCAGGTGCCGTCGCGGTGGCGGTGGCCGTGGGAGATGCCGCCGTCACGGTGGCGGCAGGCACGGCCGTCGCGGTGCCGGCGGCGCTAGCTGTCGGTGTCGCGGTGGGCGGCGTAGCCGGCGCGG
>DAHWEX010000158.1 GCA_027326205.1 Actinomycetota bacterium | reverse complement strand
TGGTGGAGGTCGACGCCCACAGCGGCCGCTGCACCCGGGCGCCCTTCGCGGCCAGGGCCTGCCAGCGGCCGGTGGCGAGCTTCTGCTCGTACAGCTCGTAGGCCAGCCGGGCGTTGGCGATGGCCGCCTTGCTCTTCAGCGCCAGCGCCTGCGGCGTGCCGATCTTGGTCAGCCGCTTGTCGACCTCGGTGTCCACCCGGGACACGAAGAACGACGCCACCGACCCGATCGCCGCGATGTCGTGGCCGTTCGCCGCGGCCTGCTCCAGGCCCGCCATGTAGGCGTCGATGACCTCGCCGTAGCGCTCCAGGGAGAAGATCAGCGTCACGTTGACGGAGATCCCCGCGGCGAGCGTCGCGGTGATGGCGGGGATGCCCTCGGCGGTCGCCGGGATCTTGATGAACAGGTTGGGCCGGTCGACGAGCCACCACAGCTGCTTGGCCTCGGCGATGGTCTTGCCGGCGTCCCGGGCGAGCCCGGGCGCGACCTCGATCGACACCCGCCCGTCGACGCCGCCGGAGCTGTCGTAGACCGGGCGGAGCACGTCGCAGCCCCACCGGATGTCGTAGGTGGTGATCATCCGGGAGGCCTCGTCGACGGCGACGCCGCGCAGGGCGAGGTCCTTGATCTGCTCGTCGTACGCGTCGCCCTTCGCCAGGGCGTTGGCGAAGATCGTCGGGTTCGACGTCACGCCCCGCACGTGGAAGTCCTTGACGAGGGACTCCAGGTTGCCGGAGCGCAGCCGCTCCCTGCTGATGTCGTCCAGCCAGACCGACACGCCGGCCTGGGTGAGCTCCCCGAGTACGTCAGTCATGATGACCGCGTTCCTTCCGTCTTTGAGGTAAGTAGTTCCGGGCCCGCTAGCCGCGCGCCTTGGCGATCGACGACCGCGCCGCGGCGGCGACGGCCTCCGCGGTGATGCCGAACTCCCGGTAGAGCACGGCCTCGGCGGCGGACGCGCCGTAGTGGTCGATGCCGACCGACTCCCCGGCGTCGCCGACGAACGCCTTCCACGGGCGGGTGATGCCGGCCTCCACCGAGACCCGCGCCCGCATCGCCGCCGGAAGCACTTCCTCCTGGTAGGAAGCGTCCTGCTCGGTGAACCATTCCACCGACGGCATCGACACCACCCGGGCAGAGATGCCCTCGGCGGCCAGCAGCGCACGGGCCGCCACCGCGATCTGGACCTCCGAGCCGGTGCCGATCACGATGACGTCAGACCCGTCGGCGAGCACGTACCCGCCGCGGGCCGTGCCGGCGGCCGGCCCGAACTCGGTCCGGTCGAACGTCGGCATGTTCTGCCGCGACAGGCACAGGCCCGCCGGGCGGCCGGTGTTCTCGAGGATCGTCTTCCACGCGACCGCCGTTTCATTCGCGTCGCCGGGACGGACCACGTCGAGGCCCGGGATGTTCCGCAGCGACCACAGGTGCTCGACGGGCTGGTGCGTCGGGCCGTCCTCGCCCAGGCCGATCGAGTCGTGCGTCCAGACGTACGTGACCGGCTGCCCCATCAGCGCGGCCAGCCGCACCGAGCCGCGCATGTAGTCGCTGAACTGCAGGAACGTGCCGCCGTACGGGCGGGTGAGGCCGGAGAGCACGATGCCGTTGAGGATGGCCCCCATGCCGTGCTCGCGGATGCCGAAGTGCAGGGTGCGCCCGTACGGGTTGCCCGGCCACATCTTCGACTGGCGGTTGACCGGGAGGAAGGACGGCTCGCCCTTCATCGTGGTGAGGTTGGACTCCGCGAGGTCGGCCGAGCCGCCCCACAGTTCCGGCAGCACCGAGGCGAGCGCGGAGAGCACCTCGCCCGAGGCCTTCCTGGTGGCGATGCCCTTGGGGTCGGCGGGGAACTCCGGCAGGGCGGCCTCCCAGCCCTCCGGAAGGGAACGGGACGAGAGCCGGGCGTAGAGCCGGGACCGTTCGGTATTGGCCTTCTCCCACTCCTCGAACCGCGCGTCCCACTCCGCGTGCAGTGCCTTGCCCCGGGCGGCGACCTCGCGGGCGCGGTTAAGCGCCTCCTCCTCCACCGGGAAGGTCACGTCCGGGTCGAAGCCGAGGATCTCCTTGGTCGCCCGTACCTCGGCGTCGCCGAGCGCGGAGCCGTGCGCGGCCCCGGTGCCCTGCTTGTTCGGCGCGGGCCAGCCGATGATCGTGCGCAGCACGATGAACGACGGCTTGCCGGTGACGGCCTTCGCCGCCTCGATCGCGTCGTACAGCGCCTGGACGTTCTCCTCGTAGCCGCGCTCGGTCGTCCAGGAGACGTGCTGCACGTGCCAGCCGTAGGCCTCGTAGCGGGCGCCGACGTCCTCGGACTTGGCGACCACCGTGTCATCCTCGATCGAGATGTGGTTGTCGTCGTAGATCACGACCAGGTTGCCGAGTTCCTGGACCCCGGCGATCGCGGACGCCTCGTGGGTGACGCCCTCCTCGATGTCGCCGTCGGAGGCGATCGCGTACACGAAGTGGTCGAACGGGGAGGTGCCGGGCGCGGCGTCGGGGTCGAGCAGGCCGCGCTCGCGCCGGGCGGCCATCGCCATGCCGACCGCGTTGCCCAGGCCCTGGCCGAGCGGCCCGGTGGTGGTCTCGACGCCGGGCGTCAGCCCGTGCTCGGGGTGGCCGGGGGTGATCGAGCCCCAGGTGCGGAACGCCTTCAGGTCATCGAGGGAGAGCCCGTACCCGGCCAGGTACAGCTGGATGTACAGCGTCAGCGACGAGTGGCCGCAGGACAGCACGAAACGGTCCCTGCCCTGCCACTTCGGGTCGGCCGGGTCGTGCCGCATCACCCGCTGGAACAGCAGGTAGGCGGCGGGGGCGAGGGACATCGCGGTACCCGGGTGCCCGTTGCCGACCTTCTGCACCGAGTCCATCGCCAAGACGCGTACCAGGTCAACCGCCCGCTTGTCGGCGGACGTCCAGTCAAGGGCATTGCTCACTACGATTCCCTCCTGCTGACTTCTCGTGCGGCCGCCGCTGCCGGCGGAAAGTTAGAGTGCGCGACAGAACGCGGGCAGGGGAAGTCCCCCATGGCCACCATGCCACGCATTGAAGCCTATCCGGCCCCGCGCGCGGGGGAACTTCGGGGGGGAGCCCGTTTCCGTAAGGTTCACCCGGGCTTTGGTCTAGACCACGAATTCTAGCAGGTCTAGACCAATAGGAGGGCAATGCCGCACCTCGCGCGCACAGTATGATGCGGCAATGACCGAGTCCAGCCGGCCGCCCGCTCACGGGACCGACCCGCGGTCGATTCTCGCGGGCCGCGCCTCCGGCCGTACCCCGGTGGGGTTCATCGTCGTCACCGCGATCACCGCGGCGTGCGCGATCGTGGCGCTCGGCATCGACGCGGCGCAGTCGGTCGCGGCCGGCGCCGGGGCCGCGCCGTTCGCGATCGCGCTGCCGCTGGCCCTGCTCCCGGTCCCGCTGCTGATCGCGATGGTGCTCTGGATGGACCGCCTGGAGCCGGAGCCGCGCGCCAACCTGGCGTTCGCGTTCGGCTGGGGCGCCGGGATCGCCGCGCTCACCGCGCTGATCGTCAACACCGCCGACCTCGAGTACGTCACGATGCCCGCGCTCGGCGCGACGACGGGGGAGTACGTGGCGGCGACGTTCGGCGCGCCGGTCGTCGAGGAGACGCTGAAGGGCCTGGTCCTCATCGGCCTGCTGTGGCGGCGGCGCGCCGAGATCGACGGCCCGGCCGACGGCGTGATCTACGCCGCGATGGTCGGCCTCGGCTTCGCCATGATCGAGAACGTCGGCTACTACATGAACGCGCTCGTCACGCCGGAACGCGGCGGCATCGCGCTGCTCGGCTACACCTTCGTGCTGCGCGGCCTGCTGTCGCCGCTGCTGCACCCGATCTTCACCTCGATGACCGGCCTGGGCGTCGCCTACTCGGCCAGCCGGCGCCGCGGGGCGCCCTGGGCGGTCGCGCTCGGCCTGCTGGCGGCGATGGTCCTGCACGGCACGTGGAACGGCCTGTCGCTGTACGGGACGGCGGGCCTCGTCTGCGGGTACCTGATCATGGGGGCGGTCCTCGTCGCGCTGGTCGCCGTCCTCGTCGCCGACCGCCGCCGCATGGTCCGGCTGATCGAGCGCTACCTGCCGGGCTACGAGCGCACCGGCCTGGTGGCCGGCGACGACATCGCGATGCTGGCCTCGCTGCGCGCCCGGGGCGCCGCCCGCACCTGGGCGCGCTCGGTGGGCGGCCTCGCGGCCGCCTCCGCGATGTCGGACTACCAGCTCGCCGCCACCGAACTGGCCCTGGCCCGCGCCAAGGCCGACCGCGGCCTGCTCGACTTCAACGCGTTCGCCGGGCGCGAGCACTCGCTGCTGACGCTGATGGCGGCCGCCCGCCACGCGTTCGCGCGCCGCGTCCCCGGCCGTGCGGGGCTGCCCCCGCCCCCGTGGGCGCCGACCGCGACCGCGTTCGCCGGCCAGGCCAGGTTAGGCCGGGTTCACGATCAGCCAAGCCGGCCAAGCCGGTCACCGGGCCGCTGCCGGGACTCGCCGTGCGGACGCCCGGCGAGTCCCGGCAGCGGTAACCCGGCCGCCCGGCGGCGCCGGGCGTCGCATCGCCTCAGCCGGCCTGCGCCGCCCAGGCCAGCTCGACCAGCCTGGCCGCGAACCGGGCGGCACCCGCCTCGATGTCGGACTTCCGCGGCCCGAAGGCGTCCTGGCTGAGCACCCGCGTTCCGTGCTCTTCCATGCTGGCCCGCAGCGTGGCGAGCGCGTCGCGTGGCGACACGCCGTAGGTGCAGAACACCGCGGTCCGCAGGCCGGCCAGCCGGGGCAGGCCGTCGAGCCACCGCTGGGCGGCGCTGGCGGGCTTGACCCTGGTGACCACGAGTCCCTCCACCCAGGTGCCGAGCACCAGCAGGTCGGTCTCGCTGAGCTCGGCGATGCTCACCTGGCTGAGCGGGACGGCCCGGACCACCGCACCGGTTGGACGCAGCCCCCTGGCGACGATCCTGGCCGCCTCGGCGGTCCGCCCGCCGCGGCTCTCGTAGGCGATGAGCACCCGGCGCGGGTTGCGGCGGGCGATCCGGCTCGGCCGGGCGCCGATCACGGCGGCGGCGGCGAGCTTGCCCTGGGTCATCGCCTCGACCACGGTCGACGGGCCGACCACGGCGTCCCCGGCGGCCCAGACCCGCTCCTGGTAGGGCAGGAGCGCGGCGTTCAGCCCGGCTTCCCGGCCGAGGGCGAGCTTGCCCACCGGCTTGTGGTGCGCGAACTCCGGTGCCGGGTTGGCCAGGATGCCGCTGGCCAGCCAGCGCCGGTCGGGCAGGCCGGTGGCCTCCCTGCGGCGCGGGGTGCCCGGCAGCAGCTGAGCGAAAGACGCGTTGGTGCGGTAGCCCATGGCCATCACGACAAGGTCGATGTCGATCGTCTCCGTCTGGCCGTCGAGCGGCTCGGGTTTGCGGTCGGCGCGTTCCTGCCTGGTCAGCGTGAGGGTGGCGCGGCTGACCCGGCCGTCATTGCCGTCCAGCCGGGCCAGGGTGCGCAGGAAGCGGATCTCCGCGCCCTCGTGCCGTGCCTCCGCGATCTCGTCGGGGCGGGCGATGGCGAAACGCTCGTCGACCCAGTCCACGCAGGTAGCCCGCAGCCCGAGCCTGCGCGCCGTGCGGGCCACGTCCATCGCCGTGTTGCCCGCGCCGAGCACCAGGACCCGCGGGGCGGTCACGCCGAGTGGGTCGGCGGCGCCGGCGTCCCTGACTGGCAGCTGGTAGGCCGCGGCGAACAGCTCCAGGTCAGCGTGGCTCCTGAGCGCGGCCTTGCCGTCCTTGAGGAACGACGTGGCGTTGGTGACGCCGTCCAGGTCGCTGCCGGGGACCGGGGGCTCGATCGGCACCGGGGCGCCATGCGCCAGGATCACCGCGTCATGATCGGTCAGCAGGCGGCTGACGTCGTCCGCCAGCACCTCGGTGCCGCAGCGCAGGTCCACGCCGGCCGCGGTGAGCTGCTGCCACGGCCGCCGGGCGAACTCGCCCGGCAGGGTGAAGTCCGGGATTCCCCAGTCGATCAGGCCACCCGGCTCCTCGCTCCGCTCGTAGACCGTCACGCTGGCACCGGACTCGACCAGCCGCCAGGCGGCGCCGATCCCGGCCGGGCCGCTGCCGACGACGGCGACCGACAGGCCGGCTCCCGGCGCGTCGCCTGCGGTCACGCCGGGCGCCGGCACCGGCGCGTTGTCGGCCACGAAACGCTCCAGCTTGCCGATGGACACCGGCTTGCCGCCGGCCAGCGACCAGGTGCACGAGCCCTCGCACTGGGCCGACTGATCGCAGACCCGGCTGCACACGTCGGGCAGTACCGTCGTGCGGCGCAGTACCTCATGGGCGCCGGCCAGGTCGCCGTCACGGATGGCGCTGATGAAGGACGGGATATCGTTGTGCGCGGGGCAGCCGCGCACGCAGGTCGGGTCCGGGCAGCTCAGGCAGCGGTTCGCCTCGATGAGCGCCTCGTCCCAGCTGGCGAAGCCGGCCCGGATCTCGCCGGTGCTCTCGGTCGCCTGCTCCTGGACCACTGGCTCGGTCCGCTCGGCCACGGCGACCGGACCGGACACCGTGATGGCGCTGAACGGGCAGGTCCTGACGCACTGCCGGCAGCCGACGCAGAGCGAGTCGTCGGCGACGGCTACCCAGCGGGTGCCGTCCATCGACAGCGCGCTGGCCGGGCACCGGATCACGCATTCCTGGCACCCCGCGCAGCGGTCGGTCAGGATGGTCACGTGCGGCTGGCCGGCGGGCGCCGGGACCAGGTCCGCGATTATCGCAGTCATCGTCGTCTCCCGTTCAGTCCGCGGCGTTCATCAGGACGTACAGCACGCCGGCCAGCACGCCGCAGGCCAGCACCACGGTCAGGGACGCGGCCCGGACGGCGATGCCGCCGCGGCTGACCGGCCGCAGGTCGCGCCCGGAGATCTTCCAGGTGGACCAGAGCGCCGCGAGGGTGCCCAGGGCCATGACGCCGACCTGGACCGCGACGATGCGCGGGTCGGTCAGCAGGTTGAGCTTGTACAGCGTCGAGTTCGCGGACGCGCGGGCGCCGACCATGTG
>DAHWEX010000241.1 GCA_027326205.1 Actinomycetota bacterium | reverse complement strand
GCGGGGTGGTGTCGTCGGCACCCGGGAGCTGGCTGCGGTGAATGACGAGCCGTGCGAGGTCGTTCGCGTCGAAGGGTTTGTTGTCGAGCCACTTGACGGATCCGGTCATGGTGATCTTCTTGGCGATGGGTGCGCGGTCCGCGCCGACGAGGTCGATTTCCGGGTCGTTGGTGCGCGTCCAGTATCCGCCCACGGCCTCGGTGTCGTCGGGCAGGATGCCTGGAGGGAGGCGGAGGAGGCTTTGCCGGACGACAGGCTCGACCGCGCGGCCCCGCCATGAGTTCCATTTGATCTTGATCGCGGAGAGCACCTGATCTCCGCGGCCTCGTTCGATGGCGGGCATGCCGGGTCCGATGAAGGACAGCCAGAAGCGGAGGTGGGGGTCGGCCACGTAGTAACGGGTTTCTTTGGAGGGCTGCGTCGATAGCGGGAGGTGCGCCTCGACGAGCCGTTTGCTTGTGAGGATGTCCAGTGAGCGGCTAAGCGCGCCGGGGTTGAGGCCGCCTGCGGCCCGGCCGACGAGGGTGAATGTTCGCTCGCCGTGCCCGATCGCGTTTAGCACGGTACGGGCCTGCGCCTCGGCGGGGAACTCGGCGGCGAGCGCCCGCTCGCCGCTGACGATGAGGGCGGAGGTAGGCCGCTTCAGGGCGAATTCAAGGTATTCCCAGAGGGACGCTCCCTGGGGCCATTCATCCAGGATGAGCGGGAGCCCTCCGGTGATGAGGAACGCGTCGATGGCCTCCGCTGCAGGCTCGGCCAGCATGCTGGCCACCTCGGCGGGGTTGAGCGGCGGCACGATCATCTCGGTGCCGCGCTGGTAGAAGGGGCGACCGTAGGTATTGAGGGCTTCCATCATGGCCAGGTCGGACCCGATTAGGACAAGCAGCACGGGGAGCCGTGACAGGGTACGGTCGAAGGCCTTCTGGAGCGTCCCCTCGAATCCGGGGTCTTGCGCCGCGAGATAGGGCATCTCGTCGAACACGACCATGCTGGGCTGGTCAGAGGGGAGGATTCCCGCGAGGAGCGTTAGAGCCGCGTCCCAGGTCTGCGGGGTCGCGAAGCCCGCGTAGTTAGCTCCCTCGGGCAGGTCGGATGCGGTCACCTCGGCCGCGAAGGACGCAAGTTCCTCCTCGCGTGACACGCCCGCAGCGGTGAAGAACACATGCGGAAGCGAAGACCGCTGGGCGAACTCCTCGACCAAGCGTGACTTCCCGACACGGCGCCGACCCCGGATCAGCACGGCTCTTCCCGGCCGCCCGGTTCTCCCGCCGGAGCGCACGAGATTGAGTAGGTCGCTGAGCTGCGCCAGCTCGTGCTGCCGTCCCACGAAACCGCCAGTCATTTGTTGCTCCCATATAACTTACTTCGAAGTAACTTTCTTTTGTGAAAGTTATGTTGCGATCATATCTGCGCGTGCCGAGAATCTCGCCCGTAAGCTTGGCGCTGCTGGCGCACAGCGATGCCGCGAAGGAAGCGGAGGTCTGTGCTGTGCTGGTCGAGAACTCGGCTATCGGTTTGACCAGGGATTTCCATACCGCCATGATCATCGCTCGTGTGCGTGATGCTGGTCTACCGGCTGCTGGTGACCGTGGTGTCCTGGCTCGCGTTGCTGGCGCGGGAGAACCGGCGCTGGGGAGTGGTACGCATCCAGGGCGAGCTGCGCCGACTCGGGTACCGGGTCGCAGCCTCCACCATCCGCAGGCTCCTCGGATGAACGCTTATGCGGAACGCTTCGTGCGGACCGTCCGCGCCGAATGCATGACCGGATGCTGATCACCGGAGAGCGCCACCTGCACACGGTCCTGTCGGAGTACGTTGCGCACTACAACACCGGACGTGGCCGTCAAGGCCACGGTATGGGCCTGCGTGCACCGGACGACGACCCTGGTGTGCCGCCCTTCCCTGTCCGGATCGACCGGATCCAGCGTCGGCCCAGACTCGCGGGACTGATCAACGAGTATCAGCAGCCAGCATGAAACACCAGGTCAACAGCAACAGCAGAGTTTTCGACCAGTACAGGCGTCGGCCGCACGAGACGGTGCGGCTCCGGGGCGAATGCCCCCGCATCGGGCGTCGGATGGGCCGTTTTTGACAAGACCCGGATTGCGGGGTCCGTGCGTCCGAGCAAACACGGAGCAAACATCGGTGCAGGAAGGTCTAGACCACTGCTTGCTCTGCTGCGGGCATAGGTACACCTGCCCGCCACGTGGTATGTGATGGCCGCGCCCGGAATCCGGCGGAAGCGGCCGACACGGTCCGTGATTTCTGCTGGCGACGCGCCCGGTCCGTTGGCCCTCATCGTGCCTTCGGCACCCGGGCCGAGCGCGTTCCAGCCTCGCTCTCCCTAGTCATATCGCCTCATTTGATTTCGAACAGGTTCGCTGCTGAGATCAGGTGGACGCCTTCGGCTGCTGACCGTTCACGGAGTGCCGGGGTGAACTCCTCGCGCCCGAAGATGATCAGGCGTGCTGCTGCGGCGTGGCCGCCGAGGGCCGCCTGGTGGTTGCGCAGCTGGTCGAGCACGTCGGTGTCCACGACACGGCGCCACTTGCACGATCCGAGCAGTGCGTAGCGGTGACGGCTGGTTCCCACGACGTCGATCTTGGTCTGGCCGTCCCGGGACCACCAGGAGCCGATCTGGCGCGGGCCGCCGGTTACCTGTTCGTCGGCGTAGACGGACGCCCAGCGGCGGCAGCACCGTTCGAAGGCCCAGCCCATGGTGTTGTCCATGTCGGCGAGGATCTCCTCGCGCACCTCGGCGACGCGGTGCCGTTCCAGTCGGCTGCGGTTGCCGGCGACGTAGCGGAACCAGAAGCGGAAGAAGGGGTCCTCGATGTGGTAGCCGGGCCGCTGTTCGCGTCCGTCTGGCGTAACGGGGTAGCGGCGCTCGATGTAGCCGAGGTCTTCGAGGCGCTGCAGTTTGGGTGCGAGGCTGGCCGATGTCGCCCTGGCTTGCTGGGCGATCTCGTTGTGCTGGGTGGCACCGTTCGCGATGGAGCGCAAGATGGACAGGTAAGTGCCGGGGTCGCGGATGCCCTCGCCTTCGCGGAGCAGGTGCCGCGGCTCGTCGTACAGCGCCGCGTCCTTGGAGAGAATCCGGCTCGTGATGATGTCATCAAGTGGCCCGTCCCCGGCCCACACCTGGTACTGCGGGGTCCCGCCGAGGACTGCCCAGCGGCGCAGCAAGGCTTCCGGGGCGCCGTCGGCAGCGAAGCCTGCCGCGTTCAGGTAGTCAAGCGGTTCCAGTCGCGGCCGGGCAGTCGGCCGCCCGAACAGCGGGGCGCCCCGCTCTAGCATTTCCTCCATCAGCGTCAGCGCGCTTCCGGCCAGGATCAAGGTTACCGGCAGCGATTCGCGGTCCCAGCGGTCCCAGTGCCGCTGGATGATCGAGTCGAGCGCGGGCTGTGCGTGCTTCAGCCACTGGAACTCGTCGAGGATGATCGTCAGAGGCTCGGTAAGGGCCTGCTTGCCCAGGAAGGAGAGCGCGGCGTCCCAGGTGCCGAACCGCAGCGCGTCGCTGCCGAGCAGTACCCGGCCCGCCTCTGCGGCGAACAGCTCCAGGTGATGGCTTTCATCCTGCTCGTCTCCCTGGAATGAGACGACGCGGTTTCCGGTGAAGGTTCTCTCGAGCAGGAAGCTCTTACCGACCCGCCGCCTGCCGATGACGACGATCAGCGCGGGCACCGCCCGCGCAGCGTCATGTAGTTGCTGCCGCTCCCGGTCACGATCCACCATATCGCGCACGCGGACAGGATACCAAGGCACTGGTTGCCAATCTATATGTTGGCAACTTATGCATTGGTTATATGTGGCTAACTGAAGCCTGTGGCGTGCCGTAACCTGTGGGTGCCGATGACCATGTCACGGCCGTTGACCTGGCCTGATGGGAGACGGGCGAATTTGGCATCCGGCTGCGCGGTAGCCATGCGCTCGGGCACCCTGGGTGCTCGTGCCACTACGATTCGCCTATCTGGCGGTGCTGCGCATGTTCGGCTGGCTGGCCTTGCTCGCCCGACCGGACCACGCTAAGGACGCGGAGATCCTGATCCTGCGCCACCAGGTCGCCGTGCTCCAACGGCAGGTCAAGGCTCTGCCCCTACCTGCCGAGCCGTTGGCGTCGCCGGATGTCCAAGTGGGCGATCCGGCCCGGATCAGTGATCGGCGATGGTAGCGGGCGCAGCGGCCTGGTGTGCGCGATGCCCTGGTGGGGCCTGTGGTGGTTGTAGAAAGCCTCAAATTGGCGCCGGGCGTGAAGGAGGTGCTGCTGATCCCAGATCAAGGTCCGGTCCAGCAGCTCACGCCGGCAGGAGCCGATCCAGCGTTCCATGATCGAGTTCATCCGGGGCGCCTGGATAGCAGAGCGGACGACCCTGGCGCCGGCCGCAGCGCCAATGACCGGACATTACGGTGCGTCGCCGGGCGGCCGGAGCGGCCCCGGCGCGACCGGCGCGCCCAGCGGCGGCGGACGATGCCGCGCTGCCAGCGCAAGATCGTGCCGGGAGTGACGATCAGCCGCATAGCCGCGAGGCGCTCGGTCGGCAGCGTCACGGCGAGTAGCGCCAGCCACGCCCTGTCCGGCCACGTCAGACGCAAATGAGCAGCAGGCCGCGCACGCTGGGCGACGGCAAGCTGATGGCGCAGCATCAAGATCTCCGCGTCCTTCCACCACGACTCCCGCCGCGACAAGCCCAGCACCGACGCCGTACGGAACACGATCAGATCATCCCACCACCGGCCCTGCCAGCGGGCATAGGTCTAGACCACTGGGCGCACGGGGTCTGGGTCCTGGCGGGAGAAGCTATGGCGGTTGTCCGCAAAGGTATAGGCCCTGGCGCCACCAGGTGTATCCGGAGTCCGGCGGGAGCGGCCGACACGGTTCGTGATCTCTGCTGGCAGTGCCCGGATTTCGGGCTGGGGAAGGTGAGCGTGGTGTTGGCGAACGCCGAACACGGTGGTTGCCGGGAAGAAGGGCGGGAAGTATTCGGCGTCGGCTTCAGGGCGCCTGCTGGCTGAGCGGTTATGCTGGTGCCATGCCGGAGATGCCGCATACTCTGACCGCAGCGCTGCACCGAGAAGAGGACTGGTTCATCGCGCAGTGCCTGGAGGTTGACGTGGCCAGCCAGGGGCGCACGATCGACGAGGCCCTCGCGGGCCTGGCCGAGGCTGTCGAGTTGTACCTGGAAGAGGTCGATGATCCGGCCGGGCACGTCACGGCGACGCCGCTGGTGACCTCCTTCCAGCTCCCCGCCGCGTGAGCCCCGCGCTTGCTGACCTGCCGGTACGCAAGGTCATCCAGGCGCTGGAGTCCGTCGGCTTCGCCTACGTGCGGACCAAGGGCAGCCACGCGGTTTACCGCGACCAGCAAGGGCGGGTGGCTGTCATCCCGCAGCACGGCGTGGTAAAGCGCGGCACGCTCGCATCGATCCTGCGTCAGGCGGGCTTGACTCCCGCCGAGTTCTTGAAGCTCCTCGGTTGAGCCCTGTGCCGTGCCAAAACCCCGGCACAGGGCATGGCCTGCTGGCTTACGCTCGGCGGTCGTGCTCATTCGCCTCGTCTACTTGTTCATGGTCCGGGTGTCCGGCTGGCTGGTACTGCTAGCGCGCAGCGACGCCTGTAGTAACTCTCAAATTCGGCTACTGGGTCTGACCTGGTTCGTCACCTTGCCGCATGACCGAAACGCACCGGAATAACACAGCTCTCAGAAAGAAGCACCCGTCTTGAATGCTTATATAGGACCGGTTGACGGGTAGCAGTCGTCCAGAAGCCTCAGTATGCAAGCGGAAAATATGCACGCACGCCAGGGAGCGGCCGCGCCCCCGTCGACGGGGTTCCTGCCTGGCATTTTGTCCGCTCCGCCACGGAGGATGTCACATGGTCAGCGAACGACGGAAGAGACTTGTCCGCCGGTCCGGCGGGTCCAGGAAGAGCAGATAAAGGTAGCGCTGCCCGCCATGCGGTACATGCTAGCCGCGTCCGGGGTCCAGCGGAAGCGGCCGACACGCTTCGTGATTCCTGCTGGTGACACGCTCGCTCTGCTGGCCCTGGTAGTGCCTTCGGGATCCTGGACCTGCGTTAAAAGGCGGCGGTTATTGTACTGGACACACCAGTCTCACCGCGTCCCCGGAGTTCCGCTTTGTCCAACCGAGTCTCGGTTACAGCACTGGTTGCAGCCCGTTCCGGTTGATGCTCGGCGGTTAGTATTCGTCAAGGAGCAGGAAGTCGGGAATCCGCAGGTGGTGGATGCCGCCGCTCCTGTCGCCCGCTAGCGGGTCCAGGCTGAGCACGTACTTGGGGTAGTTGTCGGCAATGGCTTCCAGGGGCGCGTACTCGCGTCCCCGCGTCTCGGGCGAGGCAGCGATCGTGGTGGCGACCTGGACGTAGATCGTGTCCTCCTGGCGCTGGGCGACGAAGTCGACCTCGGTAGTCCCGACTTTCCCGACGGTGACCTCGTAACCGCGGCGACGCAACTCAAGCCAGACGATGTTCTCCAGCACCCCGGGGAGCCGCCGATCGGAGTAGCCGAACAGCGCGTGGACGACGCCGTGGTCGCCAACGTAGTGCTTCTCGTCGGTGGCAAGCAGCGCTCGCCCGCGTATGTCGTAGCGCGGCACCCTGCTGATGACGAACGCGTCAGCAAGCGCTGCCAGATAGTTGAGCACCGTCTCGTGCCGGATGGTACGGCGCTGGGACTTCATGAAGTCCGCCACCCGCCGGGCAGAAAACGGATTGCCGACGTTGTCGATCGCGAACGCGGC
>DAHWEX010000228.1 GCA_027326205.1 Actinomycetota bacterium | reverse complement strand
GCGCCACCGCGGCGAGCGCGGCCTCGCCGGCCTCGGCGTCGGACAGGAGAGCGGTTGTCACGGCCATGGGCACGATCCACCCTTCGCCCGGCTGCGCGTCGATCATGCGCAGCTCGAAGTGCCCGCGCGGCCGGACCGGCGGGAACAGGGTGGACAGGTGGTACTCCAGGTCCTGCGCGGTCGGCCGCCGCTGCGGCCGCTCGGCGCGGACCCACTCGCGGAAGGTCAGCCCGGGCGGTGCCGACCAGTCGGCGGAGCCAGGCTCGCGCACGCACATCACCTCGGCGTCGAGCGCGTAGGCGGCCCAGTCCGCGCGCGGGTCGCCGTCCAGTTGCGGCGGCCGGGTCCGGCCGGGATCCATGTGCGACCAGACCTGCTGCCGCGAGGAAACCCATCCGGTGGGCTTGCCCTCGCGCAGCGGCGAGTTCGCGAACGCGCCCACGAGCACCGGGCCGACCGCGTGCAGCAGCTCCCAGCGCCGCCGGTAGCCGTCCGGGCCGTCGGAGTCGTCGCCCGCGTCCAGGCAGACCTGCACCGAGGCCGTGCCGCACATCATCTGGCGGCCCCAGGGGCCGTCCCGGTCGAAGAACGCCTCCATCGCCGCGTACCTGGGCAGGTTGAGCACGCGGCGCGGCGGCCGGAGCGGGTCGAGGCCGATGCCGGCCAGCTCGAGGCCGTCGCCGGCCAGCGCCGCGCGGAGGGCCGCGAGGTCCGCGGCCGTGGCGCGGACCAGGTCGGCGAGGGAATCCGCGGGCTGCGAGCTGAGCTCAAGCTGCCCGCCCGGCTCGGTGGTGAGCAGTGCCCCCGATGGCAGCACGCCCGGACGGGAGCTGGTGGGCAGCTCCGGTCTGTCGTGCTCTTCCCGTTTCCCGTTACTTGCGCCCTGAGCAGGGCTCTCCCCGTTGACCGGGTTCCCCCGGGCGGCGTCGAAGGCCGAGACCGCCGCCGCGATCCGCCCCGCCGCCACCGGCAGGGCCGGATCGCGCGCATCGCGCACCAGCCATTCGAGTTCGACGCCGACCCGCCGGGGCGGACCGGTCTTCAGACAGATCCCGTGCACGTGACCGGTGGCGCTCTCCTCATCGAGGTCGAGGCCGCCGGCATCGATGACCGTCATAACAACACCATAACCATGGGCACCGACATTCCGGGCCAGCGGGTATCCCTAGCATGCCGTTCAGTCCCGCGCGCGGCCGCCGCGTTACACCCCGGTCGCCCAGGTCACCCCGGTCGCCCAGGTCACCCCGGTCACCCAGGTCACCCAGGTCACCCCGGTTTCCTACTGGCGGACCGCGATACGGCCGGCGTCGCCGGCCGTCACCCGCCCCACGACCGCCGCGAGCGTGCCGCGCGCGGACAATTCCGCCACCAGCGCTTCGGGCGAGGAGGTGGCCAGCAGCAGCCCCCCGGACGTCTGCGCGTCCCGCAGCAGGACCGCCACCTCGGCGGGCACCGCGGGGTCGATGGACACCCACGGTTCCAGGTACGCCATGTTGTTGCGGGTGCCGCCGGAGACGTAGCCGGCGGCGGTCAGGTCCGCGGCGCCGGGCAGCAGCGGCACGGCCGCCGCGGACACCACGGCGGAAGCGGAGCTCGCGCGCAGCATCCGGTGCAGGTGGCCCAGCAGCGAGAACCCGGTCACGTCGGTGGCCGCGACCACCCCGGCCGCCAGCGCCGCCTCGCTCGCGGCGGCGTTCAGCGTGGTCATCGACGAGACGGCGGCGGCCAGCACCGCGGGCGCGGCCGCGCCCCGCTTGTGCGCGGTCGCGACGACGCCGGTGCCGACCGCCTTCGTGAGGACGAGCGCGTCGCCCGGCCGGGCGGCGTCGATCGTGAACAGGCGGGACGGGGCCGCGAACCCGACGACGGCCATCCCGTACTTGGGTTCCGGGTCGTCGATGGTGTGGCCGCCGACCACCAGGCAGCCGGCCGCCGCGGCGACCGAGGCGCCGCCGCGCAGCACGTCCGCGAGGACGGACAGCGGCAGCGTCTCGCCCGGCCACGCGGTCAGGTTCAGCGCGATCACGGGCCGGCCGCCCATCGCGTAGACGTCGGACAGCGCGTTGGCCGCCGCGATCCGCCCCCAGTCGGCCGGGTCGTCGACGATCGGCGTGAAGAAGTCCGTGGTCAGCACGATCGCCTGCGAGTCGCTGAGCCGGAACACCGCGGCGTCGTCGCCCTCCGCCGCGCCGACGAGCAGGTCGGGGGAGCCGGCGGCCGCCCCGAGCACGTCGGGTCCGAGCGAACTCATGAGCTCGTCGAGAGCCGACAGTGGTAGCTTGCAAGCACAGCCGGCGCCGTGCGACAGGGAAGTGAGCCGGATGGGAGCGGTGTCAGGCTGCGCGGTCACGAGACCTACCGTATGCCTGCCCTCCCTGGCGAGGAATGGTCCCCGGGCACAAAGCGAGTCAGGGGCCGAACCGAACATAACGCGCCGTGCGGCCGGAGTTCACGGTGCGCGCTCGCGCCGGTATCCCAGGATGAAGGGCGATGAGACTACCCTCCATAAGGTTTGCGCACGTCAGCCGGGGTAAGGGCGAAGCGCTCCCCGGTATCGTCGCCGTGGCCAGGGTTGACGAGAAGACCAAGGTCCTGGTGCGCCGCCTCGAGCCCGGTGACATCGCGGTGATCGACCACCCGGACCTGGACCGCGTCTCGGCCGACGAACTGATCGCGTGCCGGGTCGCGGCCGTGGTGAACGCGTCCAAGTCGGTGACGGGCCGGTACCCGAACCTCGGCCCGCGACTGCTGCTCGACGCGGGCATCCCGCTCGTCGACGACGTCGGCCGGGAGGTGCTCGGCAGGGTCGCCGACGGCGACACGGTCCGGCTCGACGCCGGCGTCCTCTACAGCGGGAGCGGTGGGGACCACGTCATCGCCAAGGGCGTGCCGCTCACCGAGGCCGCGCTGCAGGCGGCGCTCGACGACGCGAACGCCGGCGTCGCGCCGCGGATCGACGACTTCGCCGTCAACACGCTCGAGTTCCTGCGCCGCGAGCGCGACCTGCTGACCAAGGGCATCTCCGTGCCGAAGCTGGCCACGCACATGCGGGGCAGGCACGTGCTGGTGGTCGTCCGCGGCTACCGCTACCGGGAGGACCTGCGGGCGCTGCGCCCGTACATCCGCGAGTTCCGCCCGGTGCTGCTCGCCGTGGACGCCGGCGCGGACGCCCTGCTCGAGGCCGGCTACCGCCCGCACGTGATCATCGGCGACATGGACTCGGTCTCCGACGAGGCGCTCCAGATCGGCGCCGAACTGCTCGTGCACGCCTACCCGGACGGGCGGGCCCCCGGCATGACCAGGCTTGAGCGCCTCGGCCTCAGCGCGCGGCGGCTCCCGGCGCCCGGCACCATCGAGGACGTGGCGCTGCTGGTCGCCGACGGCTGCGGCGCGAGCCTGATCGCGGTGGTGGGCACGCACTGGACCCTGGAGGAGTTCCTCGACAAGGGGCGGCCTGGCATGGCGTCGACGTTCCTCACCCACCTGCGGGTGGGCGGTAAGGTGGTCAACGCCCGGGGCGTGCACCAGCTCTACCAGAGCCGTATCTCCGGCTGGGCCCTGGTCGCGCTCGTGGTCGCCGCGGCGGTGACGATCGTCGTGGCGATCGCGTACTCGCCCGTCAGCCCGATCGTCGGCAACTACCTGAGCGCGACCTGGCACACCTTCGTCTACTGGTTCACGGGACTGTTCCATTGATCGACTTCCGCTACCACCTGGTCTCGACCGTCGCCGTGTTCCTGGCGCTCGCGATCGGCATCGTGCTCGGCGCCACGGCGCTGCAGGGCGACACGATCGACGTGCTGAGATCCACCAACAACTCGCTGCAGAGCCACCTCAACGACACGAACGCGCAGCTGAGCAGCGCCCAGCAGGCGGTGAGCGCCAACGACTCGTTCCTCCAGGTCGCCGAGCCGAAGCTGCTGGCCGGCATGCTCGCCGGGGAGAAGATCGTCCTGGTCACCGAGCCGGGGGCGCCGTCCGGGGTCGTCGACGGCCTGCAGAAGGCCGCGGCGAGTGCCGGGGCGGCGGTCACCGGCACGATCGCGCTCCAGCCCAAGTTCAACGACCTGTCCGGTGCCACCCAGGCCAGCCTGTATCAGGTCAACAGCCAGCTGGCGGCCGTCTACGGCTTTGACCTGGCCGCCGCCGGCGACCAGACCGCCTACCAGCAAGACGCCGCCCAGGTGATCAGCGAGGCGATCCTGCAGAAGACCGCGGGCTCCGCAGGCCTGTCCGTCACCGACGCGGGCACCCTGCTGAAGGCCTACGCCGACGGCGGCTACCTGTCCTACACGGGCAACCCGGCCGGCACCACCAGCGCCTCGACCGGGATCACCGCCGGGCGCGCCACGCTCGCCGTCATCGTCACCGCGGCGGCGTCCGCCGCCGACGGCCAGAGCGACCCCGCCGACGAGGTGCTGCTCGCGGTCGCCGCCGAGTTCGCGGCCGCGAGCGCGGCCACGCTCGTCGCGGGCCCGACCATGGACCAGTCACTGTCGGCGAGCCCGATCACGGTGCTGCGCAACAGCAGCGTCTCCGGCCAGGTGTCCAGCGTGGACGACGCGGACACCCGCGTCGGCCAGATCTCGGCGATCTGGGCCCTCGCCGGCCAGCTCCAGGGCGGAAAGCCGAACAGCTACGGTGTCTCGGGTGCCAGTCAGGTCAGCCCGGTGCCCTCGCCGGTGCCGAGCGCGACGGTGTCGGACACGCCGTCACCGAAGCAGACGGGAAAGGTCAAGAAGGCCGTGAGTACCAAGTGAAGGACACCGCGCGCCTGGCCGTGGCGGCGGGCGCGGGCGCGCTCGCGGCCCGCGGCGCCTACGCCGCGCTCCGCCGCCGCCCGCCGGCCGGCGAGCGGACCTGGTCAAGGACCAACCACCGGGGCGAGCCGGTCACGCTCCTCGAAGGCCCGGCGGTGGCCGCCGGCGCGCTCGCCGGGCAGGCGGTCAGCGCCGCGGTCGCCGTCCGGCTGACCGTCCGCCCGGCCCGCGCCCAAGGCCATGCCGGCCATGCCGAACGGGCGGGCGACTACGCCGCAGGCGGAGGGCGGAGCGACCTCGCCGTCGTGGTCGCGGGCCTCGGCGGCGTCGCGTTCGGGGCGCTTGACGACCTGCGCGGCTCGGCCAAGCGGCGCGGCCTGCGCGGCCACCTCGGCGCGCTCGCGCACGGCGAGGTCACCACGGGGGCGGTCAAGCTCGCCGGGCTGGCCGCGACCGGCGTGGCCGCCGCCCTCCTCGAGGGCGGCGGCCCGGCCGACGTCGCGGTCAACGCCGGCCTGATCGCGGGGAGCGCCAACCTGCTGAACCTCTTCGACCTGCGCCCCGGCCGCGCCATCAAGGTCGCGGCCCTCGGCGCGGCGGCGCTCGCGGTGGGCGGCGCCCTCACCCCGGGCCCGCGGGCGGCCGGGGGAGCGGCGGTGGCGGCGCCGCTCGGCGCGGCGCTCGCGCTGCTGCCCGAGGACCTGGGCGAGCGGGCCATGCTCGGCGACTGCGGTGCCAACGCGCTCGGCGCGATGCTCGGCGCGGCGGCCGCCAGGACGCTGCCGCGCGAAGTCCGGGCGGGCCTGCTCGCCGGCATCGTCGCGCTGACCGTGACCAGCGAGAAGGTCAGCTTCACCAAGGTCATCGCCGCCACCCCGGCGCTGAACTGGCTCGACATGCTCGGCCGGCGGCCGTCCGGCCCGCCGCCGCGGGCCGCTCCCGTCGCCGGAGACGGCGCCGCCGCCGGCCAGCCGGACCTGGCCGGGCGCGTTTCCGCCCGGGCCCGGCGCTACCGCCCCGGGCGGCACCGCGGGACGGAGGCCGGTGAAACCCAGGCTCGTTCGGGATGGCGGTTTGAGTTTCTCCTTAAGACCGTGACCCGACGGGAACCGTGACCCAGGGCGCGGCCGAGCGGGACCCGGCTCGGCGGCGAGGGCGGCAGGGCATCGGCCGGGCGGCGGTGACGATCGGCGTCATCACCGTCCTCGCCCGGCTCGTCGGGTTCGGGCGCCAGGTCGTGTTCGCGCACACCGTCGGCACCACCTGCCTCGGCACGGCGTACACGACGGCCAACATGGTGCCGAACATCATCTACGACGTCGTGCTGGGCGGCGCGCTCTCCTCGGTCGTCGTGCCGGTCCTGGCCGGGCCGGCCAGCGGCGCGGGGCCGGCCGCCGAAGCGCAGGCCAGGCGGATCGCGTCGGCGCTGCTGACCTGGACCGTGCTGCTGCTCGTCCCGGTCAGCGCGGCCCTCGCGCTGGCGGCGCACCCGATCGTCACCGCGCTGCTGTCCGGGGCGAGCGGCTGCCCGCACGGTCCCCTCGCCGGGGTCGGCGCGCGGATGCTGATCGTCTTCGCGCCGCAGGTGCCGCTGTACGGGCTCGCGGTCGTGCTGTACGGGATCTTGCAGTCGCACCGCCGCTTCGGCGCGCCGGCCCTCGCGCCGCTGCTGTCGTCCCTGGTCGTGATCGGCGCGTACGCCGGGTTCGACGCGATCGGCAGCGCGTACGTTGACCGGCTCGGCGAACTGCCGCCGACGGCCGAGTACGTGCTGTCCGGCGGCACGACCCTCGGCGTGCTCGCGCTCGCGGGCACCGCCGTCGTCCCCGCGTGGCGCCTTGGCCTGGGCTCGCGCCCGGCGCTGCGGTTCCCGGCCGGGGTCGCGCCGCGCGTCCGCCGGCTCGCGGTGGCCGGGGTGGTCACGCTGATCGCGCAGGACGCGTCGGCCACCGTGGTCATCGTGCTCGCCAACCACTTCGGCACGAGCGGCTCGCTGGTGATCTACGGGTTCGCGTGGGCGGTGTTCGTGGTGCCGTACGCGGTGCTCGCGGTGCCGATCGCGACGAGCGCCTTCCCCGAGCTGTCCATGCACGGCGCGCCGGACGCCGCCGGCGTGCCGGCCGACCGGTTCGACCTCACCGCGGCCACCTCGACCCGGGCCGTCATGGTCGTCTCCTGGCTGGGCGCCGCGGTGCTGACCGGCGCGCGGGTGCCGATCGCGCGCGTCTTCGAGTCGCAGTCGCCCCCGGCCGCCGCGGTGCTCGCCCTCGCGCTCGCCGCGTTCGCCCCGGGCCTCATCGGCTACGGGCTCTGCGCCAACCTGTCCCGCGTCCTGTACGCGCGGGGGCGCAACCGCGCCCCGGCCCTGGCGATCGCCCTGGGCTGGCTGCTGGTGATCGCCGCGGACGCGGCGATCGTGCCGTTCGTGCCCGCCTACCGCGTGGTGCCGGCGCTCGGTCTCGGCACCACCTTCGGGCTCACGGTCTCCGGGATCGCGCTGCTGGTCCTGGTGTACCGCGAGTGCGGGGGCGCGGCGCTGCGCGGCACCGCGCGGGCCTTCCTCGCCGGCCTTGCCGGGTGCGTGTGCGGCGCGGTCGCCGGCGCCCTGCTGACCGCCGCCGCGTCGGCGGCCGTGCCGTCGCCGCGGGGAGGAGAGGTCCTGGTCAACGTGGGCCTGTCGGTGCTGGTGGCGGTGGTGGTGACCGGCGTGTTCGGGCTGGTCGTGCTCCGGCTCGACGGCGGCGACGCGCGGGCGGCCCTCTCCCGGCTGCGGACGCGGCCGTCCGCCTAACGCCCTCGGGAGGCACCGAATGAATTCCGGCGGCCCGTCGCCGTCCGCGGTCACCCTGGTGCTCGGCACCTCGGCCGGCGGGACCGGGGCGCACGTCCGGATGCTCGCCGCCGGGCTCGCCCGCCAGGGGATCGCGGTGACGGTGGCCGGGCCGTCCCGCGCCGACGCCCGGTTCGCGTTCTCGGCGGTGCCCGCGGTGCGCTTCGCCCCCGTCGAGATCTCAGCCGCCGGGCGGCCCGGCGACATCGCCGCGATCCTGCGGCTGCGGAAGCTGCTGCCCCGGTCCGGCGGCACGGGCGGCGGCCCGCCGGTGGTGCACGCGCACGGGGTGCGGGCCGGGGCACTGGCCGTGCTCGCCCTGCTGCCCGCCCGCGCCCGGCGGCCCCGGATCGTGGTGACCGCGCACAACGCGCCGCCGCTGGGCGGGGGAGCGGCCGGGGCGGCCCGCCGGCTGGTCTACCGCCTGCTTGAGCGCGTGGTAGCCCGGGGGGCCGACCTGGTGCTCTGCGTCTCACCCGACCTGGAGGCGCGGATGCGGGCGGCCGGGGCGCGGCGCGTGGCCCGGGCGGTCATCGCGGCGGCCGGCCCGGACGGCGGCGCGCGCCCCCCG
>DAHWEX010000226.1 GCA_027326205.1 Actinomycetota bacterium | reverse complement strand
GTTTGGGGTATGGCCTACCCGAGGACGTGTCAAAAAGCGCGACGCATGCCTGGTCATGACGCTGAGGGTTATTCAGCGTCCGCCTGATAGTGGATCGTTAGGAGGCGCGGGGGCCTCGTAACGATCCACTATCACCAGCAGTAGGACTCCTCGCCCGCGCCGACGCCCCGGTCAGCGCGGAGTTGGCGAAGATCGCCGTGAATAACCCTCACTGGTGCAGTAAGGCCGCATATGCGCGTAAGCAGGATTAACTGTCATTGTTTAGACGTGCCCTCGTCCGCAGGGCGTGGCATGGCCAGCGGGGAGGCCCACGCGGCGTAGCCCGGCACGTCCGGGGGCGCTGGCTAGCCAGCCCCCCGGCTGGAGACGATAGACCTGGCCACCGGGTTACTTTCTGATCCGGCCGGAGCCGGCGTCTGGGTCGCGGAAACCCGGGGCGGCCGGGCCCAGGTCGATGTCGCTCAGGTCGTCGCCGCCGACCGGGCCGGCCTCATCCTGGTCCGGGTCGTCCGGACCGAGGGCGCCGGCACCGGACGGCCGACCGGGCTCTTCGGCTTGCTCGCGCGCTGGGTCTTGCTGCGTGCGCTCCTGGTCTTGCCCGTGCTCTCGCTCCGGTTCTTGCCTGTGCTCTGGCCGGCGGGCCGTCAGGCCGGCGACGTCTTCGTCGCCGGACTTCCCGCGCGGGCCGTGCCTGGCCGTGCCCTGGTTCATGATTTCCCTCCTCCGCCGACTGTCGGCGAGCCGACGTGAGGGAACTACCCGGTCCGGCAGAGCCTTAACGGCGGAAACCGCCTGGCCGGCGTCACATCATCTCGTCCGTCAGCGGGAGGAGGACGGTTTTGAGCTCGGTGTAGGACTCGATCGCGGCGCGTCCGCCCTCACGGCCCAGGCCCGACTGCCGGAAGCCGCCGAACGGCGAGTTCGGCTCCAGTTGGACGCGACGGCGACAGCCTCGTTAAAGTAGAACCTGTTCTATTTATCAGGGGCCCGCACCCGGGCGCGAGAGGAGCGGCTCGTGACCGACGAGGAGTTCCGGGCCGAGGTGCGCGGGTGGCTGGCGGCGCGGCTGGCGTCGGCCGAGTTCGCGTGCCTGGCCGGCAAGGGCGGCACCGGCCGCGCGCACGAGTTCGTCGCCGAGCGGATGGCCTGGGAGCGGCGCCTCGGCGCGGACGGCTGGATCGGCCTCGGCTGGCCCGAGGATGACGGCGGGCGCGGCCTGCCGTGGCGCCGGCAGGTGATCTTCTACGAGGAGTACGCGCGGGCGGACGCCCCCGGGCGCGTCGGCCACATCGGCGAGCAACTGGTCGCGCCGACGCTGCTGACGTTCGGGACGCCGGAGCAGAAGGCGCGCTTCCTGCCCGGGATCGCGGCCGGCACCGAGCTGTGGTGCCAGGGGTACTCCGAACCCGGGGCCGGGTCCGACCTGGCGGGCCTGCGGACCCGCGCGGCGCTGCGCGACGGCGAGTGGCACGTCGACGGGCAGAAGATCTGGACCTCGCTGGCGCACGTCGCCGACTGGTGCTTCCTGCTCGCCCGGACGTCGGCGGACGCCGAGCGGCACCGCGGGCTGTCCTGCCTGCTGGTGCCGGTGCGCCAGCCGGGCGTCGAGATCCGGCCGATCAGGCAGATCACCGGCACCGCCGAGTTCAACGAGGTGTTCTTCGACGACGCGCGCACCGATGCGGGCAACGTGGCGGGCGAGCCGGGCGACGGCTGGCGCGTCGCGCTTGGCATGCTCGGCGTCGAACGCGGCGTCTCCAACCTCGGCCAGCTGATCGGCTTCCAGCGCGAGTTCGAGTCGGTGCTCGCCGCGGCCCGCGGCAACGGGAGCATCGCCGACCCCGACATCGCCGGGCGGATCGCCGACGCCTGGACCGGGCTGCAGGTCCTGCGGTTCACCACGGAGGAGGTCCTCGGGACGGCCGCCCCGGACCCCGTGGCCGGTGGTGCTGCCGCGAACGTCGTCAAGCTGATGTGGACGTCCTGGCACCAGCGCCTCGGCGAGCTGGCCGTCGACGTCATCGGCCCGGACGCGATGCTGGCCGGCCCGGAGTACGACCTGTCCGACACGCAGCGGCTGTTCCTGTTCAGCCGGGCGGAAACGATCTTCGGCGGGTCGAACGAGATCCAGCGCAACATCGTCGCCGAGCGCGGGCTCGGCCTGCCCAGGGGATAGCGAATGGACACTCCGGAACAGGCCGCGCTGCGCGAGGCGGTCCGCGACTTCTGCCGTAAGCAATCCGGCCCGGGAGCATGGGACCGGCTCACCGGAGAGCTCGGGCTGACCGGGCTCGCGGTTCCCGAGTGCTACGGCGGGTCCGGGGCTGGCCTGGCAGAGGTCGCCGTCGCGGTCGAGGAAACCGGGCGGGTGCTGCTGCCGGCGCCCTACCTGAGCACCGCGCTGGCCGGCGCGGTGCTCGGCGAGGACGGCGGGGAACCCGCTGGCGGCGCGGCGGCCGGGTTCCTGCCCGGTATCGCGTCCGGCGCGCTGCGGGCCGCGTTCGTCTTCGGCGACTCGGTGCAGGTGACGGACGGGCGGCTGGCCGGCGTCGCCCGCCATGTCCTCGACGGCGCCGAGGCCGGCCTGTTCGTGGTCCGCGCCGGGGAAGCGCTGTTCGCCGTGCGGGCCGCGGACGCGGTCGTCACGCCGGCCGGCACCCTGGACGAAACCCGGTCGCAGGCCACCGTCGAGTTCCACGGCGCCCCCTGCGCCCGGGTCGGCTGCCCCGCCGGACGGGCCGAGGACCTGCTGCGCGTGCTGCTGGCCGTCGAGTCGGCCGGCGCGGCCGCGCACTGCCTCGACGTCACCGTCGGCTACCTGAAGACCCGGGTGCAGTTCGGGCGGCCGATCGGCACGTTCCAGGCGCTACGGCACCGGTGCGCGGACCTCGCGGTTGAGGTGACCTCGGCCCGGTCGACCGCGTACGCCGCCGTGCGCGCCGCTGTTTCCTCAAGCACCGGGTCCCCGGCGTCGGCGGTGTCGGCGGCGGCGGCAGAGCTGGCGGTGCTCGGCCCGCTGGCCAAGCGGCACTGCGCCGACGTGTTCTGGCACGCCGCCGCCGAGATGATCCAGTTGCACGGCGGGATCGGCTTCACCTGGGAACACGAGGCGCACCGCTACCTCAAGCGGGCCAAGACCTCCCAGCTGCTGCACGGCACCCCGGCCGAGCTGCGCCGGCTGGTCAGCCAGCGAGCCGGGCTGAGCTGACTCCACGGCACGGCCTGAGCGGGATCAGTTCCACCAGCGGCGGACGGCGTTTATCGCCTGAACGCAATCGTCGATGGCGGCGGCCCGCCCAGTGCGGTGGAATTCGCCTCGCCTGTCGATGTGTGCGATTATCGCATCATGGCTGAGGACGATGAGTGGCGCGCAACCGGCCATCGACTCCCTTGCACAGGCACCGGATTCCCCTCCTACGCGCGCCAGCACAGACTCTTGTAGCAATCACCGCCACCTTCAGCGATCGGGCAGCCGGGCCCCGCTTAACGGGCGTCGGGCTGCGTAGGATTCCGGCATGAGTGCTGACATCGGTGTGGAGGTCCGCCTGGCCCGGACCGAGGCCGACCGGGATGCCGTCTTCGCCGTGCGCCGGGAGGTTTTCGTGGACGAGCAGTCAGTGCCGGAAGAACTCGAATACGACGAGCTCGACGCGACAGCCGACCACTTTCTCGCCCTGCTCGACGGGGTTCCAGCTGGGGCCGGACGACTTGTCATCACCGACGCCGTGCCCATCGCCGGCCTGGATCGGGAGGCAAAGGCGACCGGGATACTCGGCCGTCTCGCGGTCGGCCACGCCGCCCGCGGCCTGGGGCTGGGCAAGCTGCTCGTGCAGGCGATCGAGCACCGGGCGGCCGAGCGCGGGCTCGCCGCCGTCGAACTGCACGCGCAGACGCACGCTCGCGGCTTCTACCAGCGACTCGGTTACGCCGCCTACGGCGACTTGTTCGCCGAGGCCGGGATCGAGCACGTCAGCATGCGCAAGCAACTGCCCTGATCGGTGTCGACCTTCAGGAACGCGTCGCCGGCGCGCGGGGTCGCGCGCTCGCTGCGGGCGACGACGACCTCGACCTCTTCCACGCCTGCCATTAGCGCAGGACGGTGCCGCCGGCCTCCCCGGGTTTCCCGTCCGGCCTGGCCGCGAGGTACCGCGCCGGGACCTCGCCGCCGCCGTGTACGGCCAGGTCGGCGCCGGTTACGTAGGCGGCCAGCGGCGAGGCCAGGAACAGGCAGGCCGACGCGATGTCGGCGGGCTCGGCCAGCCGGCCCATCGCGATCGTGGCGGCCACCGCCGCGCCGCCGTCCGGCCCGTAGTACCCGGCGGCGGCCGGGGTCATGACCGGGCCGACGGTGACGTGGTTGACCCGTACCCGCGGCGCCCACTCAAGCGCGAGCGCGCGGGTGAGCTACAGCAGGCCGGCCTTGGCGGCGCTGTAGGCGGCCGAGCCCGGCTCGGCGTGCCGCGCGGCCACGCTGCCGATGTTGACGATCGCGCCGCCGGACTCCTGCCGCTGCATCCACGCGTTCGCGGCCTGGGCCACGTAGAACGGCGCGAGCAGGTTCAGCTCGACGACCTTCCGCACGAAGCGCGGCGAGACCGTGGCCGCGTCGGCCGCGGGCGCGCCGCCCGCGTTGTTGACCAGGACGTCGAGGCGGCCGTGCGGCCGCGCCGCCTCATCCACGACCAGGCGCGCCTGGCCGGGGTCGCGCACGTCGGCGGCCAGGAAGCGCAGGGCCCCGGGCAGAGACGACGGCTCGTTCCTCCCGCAGACGATCACCGACGCACCCGCCGCGGCGAACGCCCGCGCGATGCCGAGGCCGATGCCGCGCGTTCCCCCGGTGACGAGCGCGATCCGCCCGCTCAGGTCGACCGGGTTGTCCGCGTTGCCCACTAGAGGCGCTCGAGGATCGTGACGTTCGCCTGGCCGCCGCCCTCGCACA
>DAHWEX010000219.1 GCA_027326205.1 Actinomycetota bacterium | reverse complement strand
GAAGGGCGGCTGAGGTCTGCGGCTGGCTCAGGTGAGTGGCAGAGGCTGCCGCAACGTGCGGCATCGCCGACCGCGAACCGTCAATGGTGCGGGCCGGGGCTGGGAAAGGCGTTGCGATTTCGACTGAGGTTAAGTCGCGTGACTGCCGGTGGCAGGCGGACCTCGCAAGCCGGGCAATGATCACGGAATTCTGTGGCACCGCGGAAATAAAGAGCGCTATATGAGTACTAAAGTTCCGTGGTGCAGCAATATTCCGTGATCATGTCATAGTTAGCCCATCTGCCATGAGCCCGCTTTGCGGCATGCCGGATATGGGGCTTATTCGGGTGCGCCGAACCGGCGTTTGGGATGGCGCTGTGGCCCTCTGCGCCAGTGGCCCTTTGGCGCTGTGGCCCGCGCCGCCCGTTCTATCGGTGCGGTGGGCCACAGCGCCGGTTCGCTTTTAGCGGTGGGGGCCGCGGCGCTAGTCAATGTCGCGGATAACCCGCTAAGTCTTCGCGATCATGACGCAGAGATGAACTGGGCAAAGCGCGCGCTCCAGGAGGACCCTTGCGTACCGGATCCCTCTGAGCCGACGGTTCTTGCCGGCCCGTTCGGCTACGTTTGCGGACGTGACCGGCGGGGCTTACGCAGAAAGTCGCTAGCGGGAGGGCGGCACCATCTCGCCAGCCGGGGCCGGGCTAGGACGGCCGGCGGGCTTGCACCGCCGCGGCGAGGGTCTCCAGGCTGGCGGCGGTCATGTCGATGTCCATGCAGGCGTCGGTGACCGACTGGCCGTAGGTGAGGGTGGCCGGGTCGCCCGGGTTCTGGCGGCCTGCCACGATGAAGGACTCGAGCATGACGCCGATCAGGCCCCGCTGGCCGGCCGCGACCTGCTCGGCCAGTGAGCCGGCGACGGCGAGCTGCCGGGTGTGGTCCTTGCCGCTGTTACCGTGGCTGGCGTCCACCATCAGGCGGCGCGGCAGCCCGGCGGCGGCTATCAGGTCGAGCGCCTTGCCCACGTGCGAGGCTGAGTAGTTGGGGCCGCCGCGGCCGCCGCGCAGGATCACGTGCGTGTCCTGGTTGCCGCTGGTGGTCACCAGGGCGCCCGCTCCCGCGGTGGTGACGCTGAGGAACACGTGGCTGGCGGCGGAGGCACGGCAGGCGTCCACCGCCACCTGGACGTCGCCGTCGGTGCCGTTCTTGAACCCGACCGGCATCGACAGGCCCGAGGCGAGCTGCCGGTGGACCTGGCTCTCGGTCGTCCGGGCGCCGATCGCGCCCCAGGTCACGGTGTCGGCGATGTACTGCGGGGTGATCGGGTCGAGCCACTCGCAGCCCACCGGCATGCCCGCGCCGACGATATCGAGCAGCAGGCGGCGGGCGGTGCGCAGGCCGCGGTGCACGTCGAACGACTCGTCCATGCCGGGGTCGTTGATCAGGCCCTTCCAGCCGGTCACGGTACGCGGCTTCTCGAAGTACACGCGCATCACGATCAGCAGGTCGTCGGCGTACCGGGCGCGCAGCGCGGCGAGGCGGGCGGCGTAGTCGACCGCCGCTTCCGGATCGTGCACCGAGCACGGGCCGGCGATCACGAGCAGCCGGTCGTCAGCACGGTCGAGCACCGCGCTGACCTCGTCCCTGGTGCGCGCGACGAACTGGCCGCCCGCTTCGCTCAGCGGTGCCTCGAAAAGCAGCGCGGCCGGCGACACCAGCGGCTGGTACCCCTCGATCCGGAGGTCGCTGACCTTCGTGCCGGACACCGGTGATCCTGCCGCCACTTTGCCCCCGTCAGCCAAATGAGTACCCAACCGAACGTTCGGTGCAGTCTAACTCAGGACCGGCGGCCGCTAGCTGCCCTCACGGTGGGCGATGGCGGCCGCTTCGGTGCGGCTGGCCGCGCCCAGCTTGGCGAGGATGTTCGAGACGTGCACGCTGGCGGTCTTCGGGGTGATGAACAGCTCCGCGCCGATCTCGCGGTTGGACATGCCCCGGGCGAGCAGGCTGAGGACTTCGCGTTCGCGGTCGGTCAGGGCGGCGAGCGGGTCCGGGCCGCCCAGGCCGGCGCCGTGCCCGGCTCGGTTCGCGGCTCCGCTGCCATTCCCGTGGCCGTTCCCGTTCCCGTTGCCGTGGTCCAGGCGGGCGCGGCGGGCCAGGTCGTCGAGGGCCGCGGCCAGCGGGGCCGCCCGCAGCCGGGTCGCGGTAGCGCGGGCCGCGCGCCAGACGGCGGCGGCCTCGTCGCGGCGCCCGGCCTCCACCAGCGCCTCGGCGAGCCGCCACTGGGTGCGGGCCGTCTCGTAGGCGTAGCAGGGTCCGAACTCGGCGAGGACCCGCTCCCAGGCCGCCGGGGAGTTCGCCCCGGTGAGGCGCGCGTACTCGGCCTCGCAACGGGCCAGGTAGCCCCGGCCCTCCGGGCCGAGCACGCCCTGGGGCCGGGCCGGGTAGCTGGCGCCCTCCCGGGCGACGGCGAGCAGCGCGGTGCCGGCCGCGGCCTCCGCCTCCGCGCCCGCGGTGTCGCCGGCCGCGCGCAGCTGGGCCGCCCGGTCGGCCCGGGCCGCCAGCGCGACCGCCGTGACCCGGATGACCGACGGGCTGTGGGCGGGCCACGCGTCCGCGTCGATCGCGGCTTCCGCCTCCGCCAGGGCCTGCTCGCAGTCTCCCTGCCACAGGGCATGCTCGGCGAGGATCCCGCGCGCGATGTACGCCACGAAGACGTCGTCCCAGAACGGCTCCAGCCAGGTCCGCCGCTCGCCGACCGCCGGGTTGCCCCGGCCCACGTCGATGAACAGCGCCATCGCGGAGAGGACCGCCTCCGCCTGCCTGGTGACCCGCACCGGGAACCCGTCGGCCAGGTCCTGCGCGGCGTCCCAGCGCCCCTCGGCGAAGTGCGCCTGGAAGTGCAGGTGCTGCAGGTCCAGGCCGAACGGGGCCAGCAGCAGCCCTTCCGCCTCGGCCCACTCCATCCCCTGGTGGGCGACCCGGCCGACCTCCGCGAGCTCGCCCCGGGCCAGGTACTCCGCGGCCAGGTGCGCCATGGCCCGCAGCCGGACGCCGACCGCCCCGGCCGCGCCCGCCTGCTCGATCGCGGCGGTGAACATGCCGATCGCCTCGCCGGAGCTGCCGATCCGGAGGGCAAGCTGCCCCGTCGTGGCGAGCGCATCCGCCTCGACCGAGGCCGACCCGGCGGTGCGGGCCGCATCCCGGGCGCGGCCCGCCCAGTCCCGGGCGTCGTCGTAGCGGTGCGCCGCCATCAGCGCGATCGCGTAGGTCGCCATCGCCCGGGCCCGGTACCAGGTCGGCGGTTCGCCGAGCGTCTCCCGCACGGTCACCTCGGCCACGGTGAGCGACTCGGCGTACCACTGGGTGTCCTCGCTTTGCAGCAGGTAGTACGCGAGCCGCTCGCCGACCCGGCAGCGCAGCTCGGTGCTTTCCCAGGGTCCCGCGTCGCCCGACACCCGGTCGCGGATGCGGCGCAGCAGGTGCACGGCCCGGGGCACGTCGCCGCTCGCCGCGGCGGCCAGCGCGGACTTCAGGCCGAGCTTGGTCCGGGTTATGCCCGCGAGCCGCTCGGCCCCCTCGACCCGGACCCAGAGTTCCAGGGCCAGGTCGTAGTGGCGGTGCGCCTCGGCGGGGGCGCCGATGTGCTCGGCCTCGGCCGCGGCCTGGACCGAGGCGGCGAACGCGCCGGGGATGTCGTGGCTCGCCATGCTGTGGTGAGCGAGCCCGGCGGCCGCCCCCGGTACGCCGGCGAGCAGGCTCGCGAGCCGGGCGTGCAGCCGGGTCCGCTCCCCCGGCATCAGGTCGCCGTAGACGGCCTCGCGCAGCAGGGCATGGCGGAACTTGTAGCCGTCGGGTCCGTCGGGCGCCAGCAGTTGGTGGCCGGCCGCCTCGCGGAGCGCTTCCTCGTAGGCCTCGACAGACAGGCCGGATGCGGCCCGGACCAGGTCGTCGGCGCCGCCGCCGGCCACGGCCGCCGCCCGCAGCACCTGCTGGGCCGCGTCGGACACGCGCTCCACCCGGGACAGCAGCAGCTCGGCCAGCCCGGTGGGCAGCGGGCCGCCCGCCGTGTCATCGGTGCTCGACGAGGCGGTCAGCAGTTCCTCGGCGTAGTAGGCGTTCCCCTCGGCCCGCTCGACCAGGGAGTTGAGGGTCGCGGCGGACAGCGGCGACGGGGCGCTCCCCCGGTTGGACAGGATCTCGGCCAGGACGGCGCCCGGCAGCGGCCCGAGCTCGATGAGGGCGACCATGGGCAGCCGGAGCAGCTCCGCGATGACGCCGCGCAGCGGGTGGCGGCGGTGCAGGTCGTCGGTGCGGTACGTCCCGATGATCGCGACGCGCTCGCGGTGCAGCATGCGGGCGAGGAACGTGACCAGGTGACGCGTGGTGGCGTCGGCCCAGTGCAGGTCCTCGATGACCAGCAGGACCGGGCTAGCCGCGGCCAGCTCGGACAGCAGGCTGAGCACGGCGCCGAACATCTGCTGGCGGGCCAGGCCCGCCCAGTCCGCTTCCTGGGCCGACCCGTCGCCGTCCGGGAGCAGGCGGGACAGCACCGGGCGGGCCTTGATGGCCTTCTCGATGCGCGGCGGCGCGGTCCGGAACGCGTCCGCGAACGGAAGGTAGGGAACGCTGTCCCCGATCTCCGCGCACTGGCCGCACAGCACGGTGAACCCGTCGCGCTCGGCAAGCTGCATCGCCTCGGCGACCAGGCGGGACTTGCCGATGCCGGCGTCGCCGCTGACGAGCCCGGTCACCGTGCGGCCGGCCGCGGCGTCGTGCAGGAGGCCGCGCAGGCGGGCCAGTTCCGTGTCCCGTCCGACCAGCGTGCCCATGCCTCTATTATCGGCCAGCGCCCGGCCGTAGCGCGAACCGTTACCGCCTGGTCAGCGCCTGCGGGCCGGGTCACGGACACGGCGGCCGGGCTTGAACGGCCAGGGTCCGGCCCTCCGCCCATCGACGCATGCTCCCCCGGGGGTATCTCATTGCGGCCGGGGCCGGTTCGACGTGGCGTTTCATAACCGGAGGAGGGAAATGTCCGCCCGGTCTCTCGCTCGGCCGCCCGCCGGCTAAGTCCGGTGGTGCGGGCTAAGGAGAAGCCGCGGACCGTTCGGTAGGCGACTTTAAGGAATTTTCCCAATGAACGGCGGCGGGTCTTACTGCGAGCCTTGAGGCATCGCACCGAGGGAGGCTACCGATGAAGGCAGAAGTGCTGCGGGCCGCGGGCAAGCTGGCGGACACCGTGCGCGAGATGAACGAGGCCCAGCGGCTGGTCCTGGTCCGGCGGACCGCGACGGACCGGTACGCCGCGAACCCCGACGCCGCGCCCGGCACGTACGGCGAGTTCCTCGCCCGGACGTCCGGGATCTTGCCGCACGAGCCGTCCGCCCGCAAACGGGCCCGCCAGGCCCGGCGGGGCTAGCCGTCCCGCTGGCCGCGCTTGGCCTGACCTGGGCCGGGTTAGCGGGCCAGGCCCAGTTCGCCGGCCCGGACGCCGGCCTGGAAGCGAGAGTCCGCGTCGAGCGCGGTCATCAGCTCGGCAACCCGCCGCCGGTAGGTGCGCAGCGAGGTACCCAGCCGGCGGGCGGCCGCCTCGTCGGTAAGGCCCGTGCCCAGGGCCTGCAGGACGTCCCGGGCCTCGGGGGCGAACGCGGGAACGTCGCCGCCCAGGAAGGCGTCGAGGTCGGTGGCCGCCTCCCAGGCGGCGGTGAACAGCGAGAAGACGCCGCCGACCAGGACCGGGGACGTCGTCACGGTGTACTCGCGGCCAAGCGGGGACGGCTGGCCGGCCATGATCGCCACCCGCCGGTCGAGGATGATCGTCTCGTGCGGCAGCGGCGCGGCGCTGATCCGCACCCGCGCGTGCGGGCCGAGCTGGCGCAGGTGCGCGCGCTGGGCCTCGTCGGCCAGCGCCAGCGGGCTCATCAGCTTGCGGATCGTGAGACCGGCCGCGGCGCCGGAGTGCACCCGCCGGGCCAGTGCCGACCGGGCCTCCGGGACGGACCAGGTGGCCAGGTCGCGGGCCGCGCAGACGAATTCCTCCTGGACCGCGCCGAACAGGTGCCCCGCCCGGGCGATCAGTTCCGCGTCACCGCGGACCGTGCTGGTCTGTTCATCGGCCACCGGTCCAGTCTGCCAGCCGCCTCCGGGCCGGGCAAATGGCAGCAACCTGCCAGCTCCTCGCCCCGGCCCCGGGGCCGGGGGCAGGCTGTGAGCATGACGAACACAGGAAGCACTTCCCGGCCCGCCGCCGCGGCCGGCACCTTCGCGATCGGCGGGGACCGGCCCGTCGCCCGGCTCGGCTACGGCACGATGCGGCTGCCCACCGGGACGTTCACCGGCCCGGTCCGCGACCCGGAAGCGGGGATCGCGGTGCTGCGGCGCGCCGTCGAGCTGGGCGTGAACCACATCGACACCGCGAGCTTCTACCGGCGCGGCGATGTCGTCGCGAACGAACTGGTCCGCCGGGCGCTGGCCCCCTATCCCGACGACCTGGTGATCGCGACCAAGGTCGGCCCGCTGCTCGGACCGGACGGCTACCCCAGCCAGCAGGCCACTCCTGGTCAGCTGCGCGGCCTGGTGGAGGACAACCTGCGCGAGCTCGGGGTCGACCATCTCGACCTGGTCTACCTGCGGGTCGGCGGCCGGAGCGCGCCCGGCGGCGAGCCGGTCGCCGAGCGGTTCGCCGCGCTGGCCGAGTTGCGCGAGGAAGGCCTGATCCGGCACCTGGGCGTCAGCAACGTCGACGCCGCCCAGCTCGGCGAGGCCCGGACGGTCGCCCCGGTCGCCGCCGTGCAGAACGCGCACCACGTACACGCGGCCGCGGACGCCGGGCTGCTGGCGGAGTGCACCAGGTCGGGCATCGCGTTCGTGCCGTTCTTCCCGCTCGGCGGCGGTCTCGACCCGCTCGACCCGGGCCGTCTGGAGAAGGCCGCCGGCCGCCACGGGGCCACCGTCCAGCAGATCGCGCTGGCCGCCCTGCTGGCCGCTTCCCCGGTGATGCTCCCCATCCCCGGTACCGGCAGCCTCGCCCACCTGGAGGAGAACGTCGCGGCGGCCGCCATCCGGCTCACCCCGGAGGACGTCGCCAGCCTCGCGGGCTAACGGCAGGAACGTCGGTAAGCCGCGGGCGCTGCGGCCCGGAACGGCGCACCTGCCGGGGGCGCATCGCCGCGGCTTCACGCTTGCCGCTCTTTCCCCGTATCGAAGAATCTACTTACATACTCTTCGGAAGGGAGATCGCTATCGCGAAGCAGAGAGAAGACCTCAATACCACTAGAGACTTCTTCACCAAATATCTCGAACGCTTGACAGAGGAATCCTTCACCGCCGCCTGGCGCCACGCCGTCCGCTCCCTGGAAACGTCGCAGGTCACGGCCACCTCGTCGCTCGCGTCGATCGCCGCCGCGGCAGACACGGCTGCCCGCGCGCACCTGCACGCCCCGAACGTCCCCGGCCGGGACCAGCACTCGCCCCGCGAGCAGAAGGCACACCCGAAATTCCCGCACACCTCCGCGGGCAAGCTGGCGCAGACCGTGCGCGAGATGAACGAGGCCCAGCGGCTGGTCCTGGTCCGGCGCACCGCGACGGACCGGTACGCCGCGAACCCGGACGCCGCGCCCGGCACGTACGGCGAGTTCCTCGCCCGGACGTCCGGGGTCCTGCCGCACGAGCCGTCCGCCCGCAAGCGGGCCAGGAAGGCCGCGCGGGGCTAGCCGTCTCGCCCGTCTCGCCCGTCACGGTCCGGGGCGGACTGCCGCGCGGCGGCCGCGGTGATCGCGGCGGCTTCGGCGCGGGCGGCGTCGATGAGCGAGGCGGCCTGCTCCTGCGCGAGCCTGAGCAGTTCCTCGATGCGGGCGCCGAGACCGGAGTAGGAGGCGTGCCCGGCGGCGTCCGCCAGCAGCGCGCTGCTGCCCGACAGCTCGGCCCGCAGGGTGCGCCACTGCTGCTCCCGCAACTCGGCCGCCGGGGACTCGGCCAGCCCGGCCAGCACCTGGTCGCGGGACTGGCCGGTCAGCGCGCACAGGCGCCCGACCAGCAGGTCGCTGACCGTGACCCCGGCCAGTAGCTGCCGGGACAGGGCGGTGACCAGGGGCGTCTCCTGCGCCGCGGCCGGCCTGCGGCGCAGCAGCCGGGACCTGCCCGGGTCCCGGGATTGCCCGCCGAGCGCGGCGAGCTGGCGGACGGCCTCCTCCAGCGGCGTCCGGTCGTCGCCGGCCGCGCCCATGATCCGCAGCCAGCGTTCCGTCATCTCCCGCATCCAGTCCATGACCGCCACGGTACTGTTGCCGACGCCGCCCGGGGGACCAGGGGTCGGGGGGTCCAGGGGTCTCCGCTCCTGGTGCAGGACGTCGCCCGGGGTAGCGGTGAGCGCACGGCTGCGGAACACCGCTCCGGGGGGGCGGAAGATATGCGCCCGCGCGGGTGTTTGGTAAGTTAGAGTGCGGGAACCGTTCGTACGACGGCGACTTTGCCAGTGTCGTGGTCATCAGCCCGTCCGTCGGCGGCTCGGGGTCCGCATCAGACGCCTACCGCAGGTACTGCGTTGATCCTCGGAGATCCGCGGGGCCGGCCTGGCGTCCGGATAGCAGGCCTTCCTGCTGCTCGGGACATTCCCTGTCCCGTGAGCGGGCCTGTGCTGTGTGCTGCCGCGGCCGCCCCGCCCGGCATGCTGGAGGAGGAGTTTGTGGCTCGAACAGGCCAGCGCCAAGGGGGCGCTCGCCGTACCGCCCCGCGGCAGCAGCGGAACGTCCGCCGCCGCGAGGACGTCATCTCGGCGCTCGCCCAGGCCGTCCGCGAGGTTGAGGCGGCCACCCGGCGCGGCCGGGTGACCCCTGCCGTGCGCGCGAAGTTCCAGGCCGTCGCCCTGCTGCTGCGGGACGAGCGGGCCCGCGCCCGGGCGGTGCCGGGGAACGGCGGTCACCGGGCTGAGCGGCTCAAGCGCCTGGAGGGCGTCGCCGCCATCCTGGCGACGACCGCGGTCCGGGAAGCGGGGCTGCTGGCGCTGCTCGCCGAGGACGCCAGCGTCTCCGACGCGGCCCGGGCGCTCAAGCGCGAGATGGAGCTGTCCCTCGGCCTCGAGCCCGCGGCCGAAGAGCCCGCGCAGCCGGAAGCCACGCCCGCTCCGGCCGCCCCGGAGTCGCGGGTGGTACCGCAGTCGGTGATTTCCCGGCAGCTGGCGAATCCCTTCCTCGCCCCCGACTTCTCCGCCGTTCCGCAGCGTGCCGTCCGTCCGCGGCACCTGGCCAGCTGGGAGCTGCTCGGCCCGCTGCTGAGTTCCTTCGAGCGCGCGGGCGCGGGCGCGCCGGCGTGCATGACGCTCCCGGCGCCGACGGCCCGGTTCACCCCGGCGGGCCTGGAGCTGATGCCGCACCAGGGACGGCTGGTCGCCGCGGCCGAGGCCGGGCACCGGACGTTCCTGCTCGCCGATGAGCCGGGGCTGGGCAAGACGGCCCAGGCGCTCCTCGCCGCGGAAGCGGCGGAAGCGTACCCGCTGCTGGTCGTCGTGCCGAACGTCGTCAAGACGAACTGGGCGCGGGAGGCGGCCCGCTGGACGCCGCGCCGGCCGGCCACCGTGGTGCAGGGGGACGGCGGGACGGTCGACGGCTTCGCCGACATCGTCGTGCTCAACTACGAGGTTCTCGACCGTCACCTGGGGTGGCTCGGTGATTTCGGCTTCCGCGGCATGGTCGTGGACGAGGCTCACTTCATCAAGAACAAGACCTCGCAGCGCTCGCAGAACGTTCTTGCGCTCTCCGACCGGATCCGGGCGCGGACGAAGCGGCCGCTGCTGATGGCGCTGACCGGGACCCCGCTGATCAACGACATCGAGGACTTCCGGGCGATCTGGCAGTTTCTCGGCTGGATCGACGAAAGCGGACCGGTCGGCGAACTGGCGGACACCCTGGAGGACACCGGCCTGACGCCCGCCGACCGGGGCTTCTACGCCGCGGCGCGCCAGTGCGTGATCGACCTCGGCATCGTGCGCCGGCGCAAGCTCGACGTGGCCGCCGACATTCCCGCCCGCCGGATCGCCGACATCCCCGTCGAGCTGGACGGACGGGCCGGCCGGTCGATCCGGGCGGCGGAGCGGGACCTCGCCAGCCGGCTGGTGGCGCAGTACGAGCGGGCGCTCGCGAGCCGGCCCGCCGCTGACGGCGTCAAGGGCATCGACTACGACCTGGTCCGCCGGGTGGCCCGGTCGGAGCTAAAGGACGCGACGACCGCGCAGTCCGGCGAGAACGTGTTCACCATGATGCGGCACATCGGCCAGGCGAAGGCCGAGCTGGCCGCGGACTACGCCGCCCAGCTGGCCCGCAGCGCCGGCAAGGTCGTGTTCTTCGCCAAGCACATCGACGTGATGGACGCCGCCGAGGAGGCCTTCACCCGGCACGGCCTGCGCTTCTCGTCGATCCGCGGCGACCAGACGCCCAAAGCGCGGCAGGCGAACGTCGACGCCTTCACCGACGACCCGGGCGTCGCGGTCGCGGTGTGCTCGCTGACCGCGGCCGGGGTGGGCCTGAACCTGCAGGTGGCGTCGAACATCGTGCTGGCCGAGCTGTCCTGGACCAACGCGGAGCAGACCCAGGCCATCGACCGCAGCCACCGCATCGGGCAGACCGAACCGGTCACCGCGTGGCGCATCATCGCCGCGCAGACCATCGACAGCCGCATCGCCGAGCTCATCGACAGCAAGGCGGGACTGGCCGCCAGGGCGCTGGACGGGTCGGAGGAGGAGGTCACCTCCTCGGCCGACGTGCAGCTCGAGGCGCTGGCCGCGCTGCTGACGGACGCGCTGCGAGCGCCCGCCCGGCAGGCCGGCGCCCCCGTTGCGGGCCGTTAGGCGGGCACGGCGGCTCAGCTGGACGTGCGCGCCGCGCGGCGGGCGGACATCGTGATGAAGTCACGGGCATAGGACTCCTGGAAGAACGTCGCGGCACCCAGGTGAGTGGCGAGCAGGGTGGTGCCGTTCGACGGGGCGGCGAGGCCGTTCGGTGTCGCTGGCCGGTAGGCGGCGAAGACCGGCCAGCCCGGGTTGATGTCGAGCTCCATGCCGCGGACCACCCCGGCGCGGACCAGGAGCTGGGCCAGTTGCAGCGGGTCGAGGGCCGGGCCGACCGCGTACACCGCGGCCCCGTCGGCCGTGACCCCCAGCCCGGAGCGCCACTGATGCTCGATGCCCGGAACCGACGCGGCACAGGAGGTGACCCCGCAGGTGTCGCCCCAGGCCTGCCAGTCCGAACTCGCCGCCAGCGCGGTCGGCTTGCCGTCCGCGACCAGCGGCACCAGGTTCTGGCGGACGGCCACCACCGACGGCGTCATGCTGACGTCGGTCCCCCACGCGCCCACGGTGACGGCGCCGCTTGAGTAGATCACGGCGGAGGCGTCCCCGGTGACGAGCGGGTCGATCAGCTTGCCTTCGGTGTAGTAGCCGCCGTGGGCGTCGGCCATCTTGAAGCCGCCGTTGAACGCGGCCACGAGCGTCGCCGCCGCGTCCGGGAGCACCGGCGCGGTGTACTTGTAGCCCAGTCCGCCGGGCGAAAGCGAGCCCGAGTACAGCCGCGCGGACAGCAGCTTCGTGTCCAGCCAGGCGAGGCCGGCCCGGAGCGTCCCGCCCGGCGGGACGAGCGTCGCCTCGTACACGGCCGGCAGGCCGTCCACGAGCCGTCCGGCCGGGTGCCAGCCGGCCGCGCCGGCCGCGCCCTGGCCGCCGAACGGGACGAGGGCGGCCGGCTCGGGCAACGGCGGACGCGGATCCGGCGACCGCACGGCCGCCGCCCGCCTCGTGGCGGCCGGACGCGCCGGCGCGGATGACGCGGGGGCGCCGCTCCCGGACGGTCCCGTCACCGTGCAGGCGGCCAGCGCGCTGCCCAGGCTGGCGAGTAGTACCGTTCGCGTTAGGCGGCGGCCGGCGCGCGCCGTCCTCGGGCTCATCATTATCAAAAGGTACCCGCAGCGGGGTCGCCGTGACGCTGCGGAGGTCGCCCGCGGCGGGACGAGCGGACGAGCGGACGAGCGGGCTCAGGACGCCCCGGTTTCCCGGCTGAATCCTCGGCTGGCGAGGAAGTCGGCCGGCTCGAGGCGGACGAGGTCGTCCCGGCCGAGCGGCCCGGAGACCGCGGCCAGCCGGTTCGCGTGCCGCAGGCGGGCCCGTTCCAGCGCGTTGCGGACGCTGCGCGCGTTCGCGAAGCGGGGCTGGGTCATCCGCCGCGACAGGTACTCGCGGAACGTCCGCTCCGCCTCGGGCGACAGCCGGTAGCGCTGCCGTGCCAGCATCAGCGAGCCGATCGCGGTCAGCTCGTCCAGCGAGTAGTCGGGGAACTCCAGGTGATGCGCGACCCGCGAGCTCATCCCCGGGTTGGAGGCGAAGAACGTGTCCATCCGGTCGGCGTAGCCGGCCAGGATCACCACCAGGTCGTCGCGGTGGTTCTCCATGTACTGCAGCAGGATCTCGATGGACTCGCCGCCGTAGTCGCGCTCGTTCTCCGCCCGGTACAGGTAGTAGGCCTCGTCGATGAACAGCACGCCGCCCATCGCGCGCTTGAGCACCTCCTTCGTCTTGGGCGCGGTGTGCCCGACGTACTGGCCCACCAGGTCGTCCCTGGTCACGGACACGACGTGGCCGCGGCGCAGGTAGCCAAGCCGGTGCAGCAACTCGGCCATGCGCAGCGCCACCGTCGTCTTGCCGGTGCCGGGGTTGCCGGTGAAGCACATGTGCAGGCTCGGCGCCTCCGCGAACAGCCCGAACCGCGCCCGCAGCCGGTCGACGAGCAGCAGCGCCGCGATCTCCCTTATCCGCGTCTTGACCGGGCCAAGGCCGATCAACTCCCCGTCCAGGGCATCGAGGACGGCGTCCACGCCGGCCGCCTCCCGTTCGGCCGCCAGGTCCACCGACGCGTCCGCGGGCAGCGGCTCGGCGGGGGCCGGGGCCGGGGCCGCCCCGGGGTCCGCGCCGGGCGCCGGGGCCGGCCCCGGCCCCCACTCGCGGGACAGCGCGAACCCGGGGCGTGCGGCACTCATCGGGGCCGGTTGACCACGAACGACAGCGCGGTCGTCTGGCGCCCGTGCCGGGCGTCGTAGGCGGACACCTTGATGTAGCGGTCCGGGTAGGCCTTGCGGCACTCGTTGACCTCGTGCAGCGCGCCGGCCGGGTCCCGCAGGCCGAACATCGGCAGGCCCCACATGTCCCAGTAGTTGTTTCGCGGGTGCGGGTTGTCGGTGAACTCGACCGAGACCGCCCAGCCGTTGCCGAGCGCGTAGCCGAGTTGCAGCGTGATCTCCTCGTCGGTCAGCTCCGGCAGGTAGGAGAACGTGCCCTGGGTCATCGTCATGAGGGGGTCACCACCAGGTCCGGGGTGTCGGTGGACGCGTAGGTGAACGTGACGTCGCCCCAGGTGGACAGCGCCTGGTCGAGCTCGCGGCTGCGCCGGGCCGCCGCCTTGAGGATGTCCGGGCCCTCGGTGGCGAAGTCCCGGCCCTCGTTGCGGGCCTTGACCATCGCCTCCAGCGCCACCCGGTTCGCGGTGGCGCCGGCCGCGATCCCCAGCGGGTGCCCGATCGTGCCCCCGCCGAACTGCAGGATGACGTCCTCGCCGAGGTGGTCGAGCAACTGGTGCATCTGGCCGGCGTGGATGCCGCCGGACGCGACCGGCATGACCCCGGGCATGGACACCCAGTCCTGTTCGAAGTAGAGGCCGAGGCGCGGGTCGGGCTCGGCCTTGTCGCACCGCAGGGTCTCGTAGTACCCGCGGACGGCCAGCGGGTCCCCTTCGAGCTTGCCGACCACCGTCCCGGCGTGGAGGTGGTCCACGCCGGCCAGCCGCATCCACTTGGCGATGACCCGGAAGTTCACGCCGTGCGTCTTCTGCCGGGTGTAGGTGGAGTGGCCGGCCCGGTGCAGGTGCAGCAGCACGCCGTTGCGCCTGGCCCACTTGGCCATCGACTGGATCGCCGTGTAGCCGACGGTGAGGTCGATCATCACGATGATGCCGCCGATCTCCTTGGCGAAGTCGGCCCGCTCGTACATGTCCTCCATCGTCGCCGCGGTGACGTTGAGATAGTGGCCCTTGACCTCGCCGGTCTCGTCCTGCGCCTTGTTCACCGCCTCCTGGCAGAGCTGGAACCGGTCGCGCCAGCGCATGAAGGGCTGGCTGTTGATGTTCTCGTCGTCCTTGGTGAAGTCGAGCCCGCCGCGCAGCGCCTCGTAGACGACCCGGCCGTAGTTCCGGGCGGACAGCCCGAGCTTGGGCTTGACCGTGGCCCCGAGCAGCGGGCGGCCGTACTTGTTCAGGTGCTCCCGCTCCATCACGATGCCGTGCGCGGGTCCCTGGAACGTCTTGGTGTAGTGCGGCGGGATGCGCATGTCCTCCAGGCGCAGGGCCTTGAGCGCCTTGAAGCCGAAGACGTTGCCGATGATGCTGCTCGACATGTTCGCGATCGAGCCCTCCTCGAACAGGTCGAGGTCGTAGGCGATGTACGCGATGTACTGGCCTGGCCCGTCTTGGCCGGCCGAGCCCGGCACCGGGTCGATCCGGTAGCACTTGGCCTGGTAGTGCTCGTAGTCGGTGAGCCGGTCGGTCCACACCACCGTCCAGGTCGCCGTGCTTGACTCCCCGGCCACGGCGGCCCCCGCCTCCTCCGGCGGCACGCCGTCCTGCGGCGTGACCCGGAACGCGGCGAGCACGTCCGTCGGCTTCGGCTCGTAATCGGGCTGCCAGTAGCCCATCTCGGCGTACTGAAGCACGCCCGCGCTCCACCGTTGCGCCATGTCGTTCCCTTCTGTTGCCCTGCCTGGCTCCAGGGTGCGCGACGTAACCGCAGCAATCAATCAAGTATTTTGCTCGACACTTAATCAAAACCTCAAGGCAGCGTCCTCGCCCGCCATCCTTCGCTGGTCACGAGGTGGCGGACCAGCAGGACGGCGGACGGCGGCGGCTCCGGGTGCGTCACGGCGCACCAGGGACGGCGCAGCGGCGTGCCAGGCAGCGGGATCTCGGCCAGCGCGCCGTCGCGCAACTGCTGCCGCACCGCCTCCCGGGGCGCGAGGGTGGCGCCGAGGCCGGCCACGGCGCCCGCGATCACCGCGCCGTTGGAGCCGAGCGTGAGCCGCGGCGGGTCGGCCTCCAGCCCGGACAGCAGCGCCTCGCCGTGCGCGCGGGTGGCCGAGCCCGCTTCGCGCTGGAGCCAGCGCGTCGCCGCCAGGTCGAAGCGGTCCGCGACCGCGGGTGCGGCCACCACGACGAGCAGGTTCGCGCGTGTTGCTGTTATCAGGGAGCCGGCGACGTGGGCCGGCGGGCGGCCGCCGATCATCAGGTCGGCCTCGTGCGCGGCGAACATGGCCCACATCCGCTCGCTGCTGCCGACCTCGAGCCGCAGGTCGACCGCGGGATGCGCGCCGAGGAACGACGCGAGCGCGGACGGCAGCAGGTGCTCGCCGGCGGTGGTGACCGCCGCGACGCGGACCCGGCCGCGCTCCGCGTCCGGCCCGGACCTGGCCACCGCCAGCGCCTCGTCGTGCAGCCCGAGGATCTGCCGCGCGTAGCCGGCGTAGGCCCGCCCGGGGCCGGTGAGCCGCAGCCCCCGGCCCTGGCGTTCCACCAGCGGGACGCGCACCTCGCGGGCCAGCGCCGCGAGCGCGGCCGACACCGCCGACTCGGTGACGGTCAGGCGGCGCGCCGCCTAGCGCACCGAGCCGCAATCCGCGACCGCCACCAGGGCGCGCAGCCGGGCCACCGTGGACATAGCGCTCCCCCGGGCGTCTGGCTAAACCGTCAGGTCAAGTATCGCCCGCCTGGCAACGCCAGGAACCGTTCATTATCTTCTTGCTGGGTTGCCTTGATCTAACGGGCCGCCTCGAGGAGGTGGTACAGCAGCAGAAGCTGGGTGATCGCCAGCGACTCGCTGCGCTGGCCGCCGTCGAGCTCGCCGAGGAAGCCGGGCAGCTCCGTGCCCTCGCCCAGGCCTGCCCAGATGGCCTTCTCCAGCATCCGGCTCTCCTCCCGCGGCGCGTACCCGTGGACGTGCAGGGCGTCGACCGGCCGGCCGTCCTCGTCCCTGGTGAGCGTGAGGTGCATGGACGAGCCGCCCCCGGCCAGGATGGCGCTCAGGTCCGGGTGACGGATCGTCGGCCGCAGCAGCAGTTCCGCCGACAGCGGCGTCCCCGGCGGGTCGTGGCGGCCGCGGACCGCGGAGAACCGCACGACGACGTCCGCGCGGCGGCGCTGCGGCCGGATGTACTCCGCCGACTCCGGCTCGCGGCGGGCGAGCTCGGCCAGCACCTGCTCCCGGGTGTACCCGCGCTGGGTGGTGTCCCGCTTGATCTTCCACTCCCGCCTGATCTCCTCCGGCGGGTTGAGGTAGACCGTGACGTCGAAGCACGCCGCGGCGAGCTTGGTGTGCAACGGCAGCAGCCCCTCGACGATGACGAAGTCCCGGGGTTCCACGTACTGCGGCCGGGTCAGCGTCCCGGTGTGGTGATCGTAGACGGGCTTGAGCACCGGATGGCCGGTGGCGAGCAACTGCAGGTGCTGCTCCATGATGCCGATGTAGTTGCAATCGGGATGCAGCGCGGTGAACGGCAGCCGCTTGCGTTCCTGCCGGTCGTAGCGGTGGTAGTCGTCAACGCACACCGCCGTGCAGCGCTCCGGGCCGAGCGCCCGGACCAGGCCGGACGTGATCGTCGTCTTGCCCGCCGCGCTGTCGCCGACGATCGCGAGCATGACCGGCCGCTCGCGCGCGGTGTCCGTCCGGTGCATGCGCATGAGCTTGTGCGGCATCCGCTGCTCCATTCTCCCTGGAGAAGTCACGTTACGTATCCGCCGCGCCCCCGCGGATCCCCCCGGGGGGTGGGCGGCCGGGGGAAAGCCGCGGCCCCTGGCCGTAGCCCCGGCCCGGCCCGGCACCTATCGTGTTGGATCATGGAAACCCGGCCGGTGCGCGTCGTCCTGGTAGACGACCACGAGATGGTCATCGAGGGGCTGAAGGCCATGCTGGCGCGGTTCACCGGACGGGTCCGGGTGGTCGGGCAGGCGGCCACCGCCGAGGCGGCCCAGTCGGTGGTGTCCGCGCTGAACCCGGACGTCGTGCTGTGCGACGTCCGGCTCCGCGAGTCCAGCGGGCTCGACCTGTGCCGGCGCCTCACCGAGCAGGACCCGGGCCGCCGGGTGCTGCTGCTCAGCGTCTACGACGACGAGCAGTACCTGTACCAGGCACTGCGGGCGGGCGCCTCGGGGTACCTGCTCAAGAGAATCAGCGGCGAGGAGCTGGTCAGGTCGCTGGAGGAGGTGCACGCCGGGCAGACGGTGGTCGACCGCACGCTGGCCGGCCGGGTGGCGTCGTCGGCGGCGCGGATGGACAGCGGGGAGTTCTGGCCGGGCGCGCGGCTGGGGCTGAGCCAGCGGGAGAGCGAGGTGCTCGGCCTGATCGTGGCCGGGCTGTCCAACCGGGCGATCGCGAGCCGGCTGGTCATCGGCGACGAGACCGTGAAGAGCCACGCCCGGGCCGTCTACCGGAAGCTGGGGGTCGGCGACCGGGCCGGCGCCGTGGCCGCCGCGCTGCGCGAGGGGCTGTTCCAGTGACCGAACCGCCTTCCGGCCACCCTCTCGGGCTGGCGGACACCGAGCGGGAGAACGTGCTGCTCGTCGGCATCATCGAGGCGATCTCCGCCGGTCCTGACCTGCAGCCGCTCGCCGCGAGCGTCGCGGGGCTCATCGTCGAGGCGACCGCGACCGACGTGTGCTTCGTGCACGTGCTCGACGACAAGGGCGGCGCGCTGACGCTGATGGGGGCGACCCCGCCGTTCGACCGCGAGGTGGGCCGCATCCACCTGCCGGTGGGCGAAGGGGTGAGCGGCTGGGTCGCCAGTCACCGCAGGCCCGCCGTGATCGCGGCGGGCAAGGAGGCGGACCCGCGCTACCGCTACTTCCCCGAACTGGGCGGCGCGGACTACACCTCGATGGTGTCGGTCCCGATGGAAAGCCGCCCGACCGGGCTGGTCGGCGTGCTGAACGTGCACACCCGGCAGCGGCGCGACTTCACCGACCGGGACGTGCGGCTGCTGTCCTCGATCGGCAGCCTGGTCGCCGGGGCGGTGCACCAGGCCCGGCTGCACCGCCGGCTGGCGGCCCGCGAGCAGGCCGCGGAGCAGTTCGCGGAGCAGGTGATCGCGGCGCAGGAAGCCGAGCGCCGCCGGCTGGCCGGCGACATCCACGACGGGATCACCCAGCGGCTGGTGAGCCTGGCGTTCCACCTGGACGCGGCCGCGGACGCGGTGCTCGACGCGGGCCTCGACGACACCGCCGTCGCGGTGCGCGAACTGGTCCGGGCGCGGGAACTGACCGACCTGACGCTGGACGAGGCGCACGCCGCCATCGCGGGCCTGCGCCCGCCCGTCCTGGACGACCTCGGGCTCGCCGACGGCCTGGCCAGCCTGGCCCGCTCGATCGCCCAGGTCCCGGTGCGGGTGACCGGCGCCGGGTGCGACCTGCCCGAGCACGTCGTCATCGCCCTGTACCGGATCGCCCAGGAGGCACTGGCGAACGTCGTCAAGCACGCGCAGGCCACGCACGCGGAGGTCGAACTGCGCTGCGACGCCAGGGCCGTGCTGCTGCGGGTGAGCGACGACGGGCGCGGCTTCGACATCGGGGCCCGGCCCGACGGCGCGGCCTCCTACGGCCTGCGCAGCATGACCGAGCGCGCGGAGCTGATCGGCGGCCGGCTGAGCGTGACGTCCCGCCCGGGCATCGGCACCACCGTCACGGCGACCGTCCCGGTGCGGTCCGGGTGACGCGGGAACGGCCAGAAGGTCAAGGTCAAGGTCATACCGAACGGTCCGGTGCGCCGCGGTCCCGCCCCGGTTTCACGGCGTCGCCGGGGAGGCCGCGGCGAGCGGGCTGTCGGCGTCCTCGGCCAGGCCGCGCGCCGTGTCAAGGTCGGTGATCAGGACGTTGACCCAGCCGCCGCGCAGCGCCGCCCGGATGGCGCGGTACTTGTTCGCGCCGCCGGCCACGCCGACGCGCCGGGGCGCCTGCCGCAGGTCCTCGGGGGTGATGCTCACCACGCGCTGGTCGAGCGGGGTGTCGAGGATCATGCCGTCTGAGTCGAAGAAGCGCAGGCAGACGTCGCCGACCGCGCCGGCGCCGCGAAGCTGGTCCTGCTCGGCCTCGGTGAGCGCGTTGCCGCTCTGCCGCAGCAGCGGTGACGGCTCCAGGCTGCCGATGCCGACCAGGGCGAGGTCGAGTTCCTTCCACGACTTCATGACGTCGCCGATCACGGAGTCGTTAACCAGCGCGCGGCGCAGCGCCGGGCTGCTGACCAGCCCGGGTGCGGGCAGCAGCACCGGCTGCGCGCCGGTGACGGCGGCGAGGTCGCCGATGAGCTTGTTCGCCTGGACCTGCACGCTCGGGCTCCCGTGCCCGCCGACGATCTGGACGACCCGGGCCAGGGGCGAGGTGGCCCGGGTGGGCATGGCCTCGGCGGCGGCGAGCAGCGTCGCGCTCCACGACGACACGCCGAGCACCTCGCCGCCGGTCAGCGTCGCGTGCAGGTACTGCGCCGTGGCGGCGCCGAGGGCCGGGATGACCTGGCCCCTGGCGCCGTCGGTGTCGACGATGACCGCGTCCCGCAGGCCGTACTTCTGCTGGACCTGCTCCTCAAGGTCGGTGTAGACGCCGGGCGGCAGGGTGACCACGGTGCGGACGACGCCGATGTCACTGGCCTGGCGCAGCAGCCGGGACACCCGCGCCTGCGACATGTTCAGTTCGGCGGCGATCTGCGGCTGCCGGACGCCGCCCTCGTAGTACATGCGGGCCACCTTGGCGATGAGCCTGAGCTGCGCGACTTCGACCGGCCGCTTCATGCTGCGTCCCTTCGCCCCTGTGGTGTTTCCGGCTAAAGCATAGCCGCGTGCGTGTTCGAGGCTTATTTCCCGCCTGTTCAACCTCACCGCCTTGTTTCCTGCCTGTTCAACGCTCGCGCCCGGCTTGCCCTCACCCGTCGCCGGCCTCGCCGCGCAGCAGGGCCCGGCGGACGATCTTGCCGGCCGCCAGCGCGTCTTGCCGGCCCTGGGCCTCGCGGAGCGCCGCGACGTCGAGCAGGTCGAGCGCGCGGTGGATGCTGCGCATGGTG
>DAHWEX010000216.1 GCA_027326205.1 Actinomycetota bacterium | reverse complement strand
ACCCCCCTGAGGTATCTTCCAGGGATCGCGGGTCATCCACGGCGCTATTCGCCGTGGATGACCCGCGATCTTGCCCCGTGACCGGTTCCCGGGAGCGTTTAAGGCCCGGGTGAGGCAAATGCCCGCCGGGTACCCCCGCCCGTCGCGGTGCCGGGCGCGCCCGACCCGCGATCATGACCCGTGCCGGTGCCGCGAAGCGCCAGGTTCCGCAGACGAATATATCCGAAAATTAATTTGATTTATTAAAATTAAGCTACCTGAATAGCTACTTGGAGTCAGTGACACCATGACAATGAGGCTTAGTCAGGGCGGGACAAGTGGCGCTACCGGGTTGGCGCTGTGGCCCCCGGCGCTCAAGGGCACTTGGCGCTGCGCGCCACAGCGACGGACCTAGCGGCGCTGCGCGCCACAGCGCCACGCCGCTACTGGCGCCGCGGGCCACAGCGCTAAGCGATCTCCTGAATAAGTCAGCACGGCCCCGATAACACAATCCCCCGGCTTTCGGCACATTACCGAATTGCGCCGATCAGGCGGCACACTTCCACCTCGGCCCACGACGGCACTGCCTGGACCCGGAGGTTACACAGATCATTCAAAAAGAATAAAAGAAGTAATTGAGAAGCGCATGACGTGGCGCCAAGAGCGCCACGCCGGCCGTCGCGGAGGTCCGGCGTCCGCACGGGGACGCAGTGGCTACCGGGGCGGGAACTGGCGCAGTTCGCGCTTGAGGATCTTGCCCGCGGCGTTCTTGGGCAGTTCGGTCACCAGGATCACCTCGCGCGGCTTCTTGAACGAGGCGAGCCGACCGCGGCAGTACCGGATCAGCTCGCCGGGATCCGGGTCGCCGTCGGCGACGACAAACGCCCGCACCGACTCGCCCCACTCGGCATCGGGGACGCCCACGACGGCGGCCTCGCGGACCGCCGGGTGGGTGAGCAGGACTTCCTCGACCTCACGGGGGTAGACGTTCGACCCGCCGGTGATGATGACGTCCTTGGCCCGGTCGGTGAGGTACAGGTACCCGGCGTCGAGGTGGCCGATGTCGCCGGTGTGCAGCCAGCCGCCGGCCAGGGTGGCCGCGGTGGCGCCGGGGTTGTCCCAGTAGCCGCGCATGACCACGTCGCCGCGGACGAGGACCTCGCCGTCCGCGCCGTCCGGCACGGGCGCGCCGCCGGCGCCGGCGATGCGCACCTCGACGCCGCGGAAGGCACGCCCGCACGAGCCGGGATGGTCCAGCGCCTCGGCCGCGGGCATGACGGCGATCGTCATCGGCGCCTCGCCCTGCCCGTACATCTGGGTCACGATCGGCCCGAGCACGCCGACCGCGGCGCGCAGGTCCTCCTGGTAGAGCGGCGCCCCGCCGACGACGACGCTGCGCAGGCTCGGCAGGGCCCGGCCGCGGGCCTCGTCGACCACGCGCCGAAGCATCGTCGGGGCGAGGAAGGCGGCGTGCGTGACCTGGTGCGCCCCGATCAGGCGGACGAAGTCGCCGGCCGAGAAGCTGGTCCCTGGCGCGAGGAGCTGGGTCGCGCCGCGGGCGGTGGACGGCAGCAGGTAGAGCCCGCTGCCGTGGGTCAGCGGTGCGGCGTGCAGGTAGACGCTGCCGTCAGCGACCGGGTCGAGGTCACGCAGGTAGGCCTCGGTCATCGCGGCGAGGTTGCGGTGGGTGAGCGTCGCGCCCTTCGGCCGCCCGGTCGTCCCGGAGGTGTAGAAGAGCCACGCCGGGTCGTCGTCCGCGGTGCCGGCCATGGCCGACGGCCCCGGGGCCAGCGCGTCCTCGTAGTCGGTACCGGTGCCGGGCCCGTCCCCGCGGGCCACCCGCAGGACCCGGACCGCGGCCGGGAGCGCGCGGGCCGCGTCCGCGGTCTCGTCGCTGACGACGACGGCGGCCGCGCCGCAGTGTCCGACGATGTAGCCGACCTCGTCGGGATGCAGGTGCCAGTTGACCGGGACGGCGACGAAGCCGCCGTGGAAGGCCGCCCACAGCGCCTCGGCCAGTTCCGGGCGGTTGGGCATCAGGAGCACGATCCGGTCGCCGCGCCGCAGCCCGAGGCCGGCCAGGCCGGCGGCGAGCCGGGCGACCCGGTCGCCGAGAGCCCGGTAGGTCAGCGCGCGGTCACCCTGCACGAGCGCGAGCCGGTCGCCGGCTCGCGCGATCCCGTCCGCGAGCAGGCTGGCGATGTTCACGGTCGGGTCAGCCCTTCCTGTTGTGCGCGATCTCCGCGAGGCGGCCGCCGCATCCCGCGCTGGACGCGGCAGCCGCCCCGGCCTCCCTGTTGTAGCAGTCCGGCTCAGGATGCCTCAACCGCGGGCAGGATCTCCTCCTTCAGCCGCTTGAGGTCGTCGAGCGTCTTGGCGACCGGCACGTCGGCGAACGGGGGCCAGATCATCGGCATCGTGAGCCCGGCCTCCTTGTACGCCTTGAGCCGGTCGGTGATCTGCCCGGCGGTGCCCACCAGCAGGTTGGTGACCTTGCCGTTATCCGACTGGTCCACCTCCTGGTCGGTGATGACGGTCCAGATCATGCTGCTGATCTCGAGGTCGTCCACCGAACGGGAGCTGCCGAGTTCCTCCAGTTCCCGCTGGATGGCCGCGCGCCACTGCTTGATCTCCTGCGGCGAGTCCTGGATCCCGATCCAGCCCGCGAGGTTGTACTTCGCGATGCGCAGCGCGGAGCGCTTGGGGTCCTTGAGCCCGCTGAAGAAGATCGGCAGCGGGTCCTGCAGCGGCTTGACCCCGAACCCGCAGCGCTCGAAGTCGGCGAACTCGCCGTGGTACTCGAACAGGTCGTTCGCCCAGACGCCCTGCATGACCTCGATCGTCTCGCGCACGTGCTTGTGCCGCCTGGGGAAGATGTGCGAGGCGCTCGCGGCCGCGAACTCCTCCGGCATCCAGCCGGAGCCGACGCCGACGTTCAGCCGGCCGCCCGACAGGTGGTCGATCGTCGCCATCTCGGCGGCGAGAACGCCGGGGGCGCGGAACGGCGTGTCGGTGATGCTCATGCCGATCCGCACCTTGCTCGTCTTCGCGGCGAGCCAGGGGATCAGCGGCATCCCCTGGAACCACTCCCCCCGCGCGGCCACCGGCAGTGCCTTCGGCAGCCCCGCCATCATGCCGAACGAGTACTGCAGTTCCTGGCGGTCGGAGGCTTCCGGGACGACGATCCGGTCGAGCGTCCAGACGGAGTCGAAGTCGAGGTCCTCGGCGAGGCTGGTGAGGTCCTCGAGTTCCTTGAGCGTCACCTTGGTGCGGAAGTTCGGCAGGTAGAGAGCGAGCTTCATGACAGACGGCCTCCTTGCCGCGCAGGAATGGATCGGGGCAGGGCGCAGCGGCCCCCGCCACCAGGCTGGGGGACGGCCGTCACAACCGCACCAACGCGACCTCAACGTTCCCTCAACTACTCAGAGCTACGCATGCTTGCCCCGCCCTCGCGGCAGCGGCACTATGGATACGGGCGACACCGCGGTCGTCCCTGGCCAAGGAGTCCGAGCGTGCCCGACGTCGCCTGTTCCCGGGTGCTGGTCGTCGACGACGACCAGCGGGTGCGGACGGTGGTGTGCTGGCAGCTTGAGGCGGACGGGTTCGCGGTCACCGAGGCCGCCGACGGCGCCGCCGCCCTCGCGCAGATCGAGCACGAGCGGCCCGACCTCGTGGTGCTCGACCTTTCCCTGCCGGGCGTCGGCGGGCTCGACGTGCTGCGCCAGGTGCGCGCGGCGGAGGGCACGGCTACCCCGCTCCCGGTGATCGTGCTGTCCGGGCGCGGCGGGGACACCGACCGGATCATCGGGCTCGACCTCGGCGCCGACGACTACCTGGTCAAGCCGTTCTCCCCCGGGGAGCTCGCCGCGCGGGTCAGGTCCGTGCTGCGGCGCTCGCGTCCCGGCGCGATCTCGGCCCGCCCGGCCGACGGCCTCTGGGTCGACGAGACCAGCCGCGAGGTCACGTTCGACGGCTGCCCGGTCGACCTCACGGCCAAGGAGTTCGACCTGCTGGCGTTCCTCGCCCGCCATCCCCGGCAGGTGTTCACCC
>DAHWEX010000210.1 GCA_027326205.1 Actinomycetota bacterium | reverse complement strand
GGGCGACGGCGGGCCGGCGGACCCGCGCCCAGGCCGGGACACGCCCGCCCGGGGTGCCCGGTGACCCCGGTCGCGGTGATGGACGTCCTCCAGGTCACCGCCCTGGTGCTGGCGGCGGCCGGCGCGACCCTGGTCGTGCTGACCAGGGACCGCGTCCGCCTCGTGCTGGTGCTGAGCGCCTACGGCATGCTGCTGGCCATCTTGTTCTTCGTCTTCCAGGCACCCGACGTGACGCTGTCGGAGCTGACGGTCGGCGCGGTCGCGCTGCCCCTCATCCTGCTGCTCACGATCGCGAAGGTAGGGAAGCCGCGGTGAGGCCCCGCCAGCGCCTGTGGCTCTTCGCGATCGCCGTCGCGGGGCTGGCCGCCTGCTACGCCTGGGCGTTCGCCGGCCTGCCCGGCTTCGGCCGTTACCCCGGTCCCTACGGCCAGGTGATCTTGAAGGACGCCGTCGCGCAGACCAACGCCACCGGCGTGGTGTCCGCCGTCAACTTCTACTACCGCGGCTTCGACACCGTCGGGGAGGAGTTCATCTTGTTCACCGCCGCCGCCGGGATGAGCGTGGTGCTCCGCCGCCTGCGCGGCGAGACCGAGCAGTCGCCCGTCCAGCCACCGGTCGAGGCGGCCCGCGGCCGCGACCTGCCCCAGACGAGCAGCGCGATCCGGGTGGCCGCGCTGCTGCTGACCGGCCCGACGGCCGTCATCGGCTGGTGGCTCGCCACGCACGCCCAGACGAACCCCTCCGGCGGGTTCCAGGGCGGTGTCGTGCTCGCCACCGCGTTCATGCTCGTCTACCTGGCCGGGGAGTCGCTCACCTTCCGCCGCCTGCGCCCGGTCGCGCTGCTCGACGTGGCCGAGGCGATGGGCGCCGGCGGGTTCGCCGCCGTCGGCCTCGCCGCGATCGCCCAGGGCCTGCCGTACCTGTACGACTTCCTGCCGCTCGGCAAGGTCCCCGGCGCGGTCACCTCATCGGGCACGATCGCGCTGATCAGCTTCCTCGTCGGCATCGAGGTCGCCGCCGCGTTCGTCCTCATCGTCGGCGAACTGCTCGACCAGACACTGCTCGTCGGCCAGCGAACGGCCGGCGGCGGACCCAGCGGGGAGGCAGGCTGATGGCCATCGTCCCGTTCCTCGTCGTGGCGTGGATCGTCGCCGTCGGCCTGTACGGCATCGTCACCAGCCGCGACCTCATCCACCAGGTCGTCTGCCTGATCGTCGTGCAGTCCTCCACCTACGTGCTGCTGCTCGGCGTCGGGTACGTGACCGGCGGCGTGGCACCGTACTTCTTCGACATTTCCGTGCACGCCAAGGCGGTCGATCCCGTGGTGCAGGCCCTCGCGCTCACCGACGTCGTGGTGGAGGCGGCGGTCACCGCGCTGCTGATGTCGCTCGCCGTCCAGGCGCACAAGCGCTTCGGCACCCTGGACCCGCACGAACTCGCGGAATTCAAGGGCTGATGAACCCCCTGTTCCCGCTGGCGGTGGTGGTCCCGCTGATGACCGCCGCGGCCCTGCTCGCCCTCCAGCCCCTGCTGCGGGGCAGGAGGCAGGTCCGCGGCCTGGTCGCGGTCGCCGCCTCGGCGGCCGTCTGCGTCATGCTGCTCGCCCTGACCCTTCGCGCGAACGCCGGCTCGGTGTACTGGTTCGCCGGAATCCGCCCGTCCGGGGGCGTGGCGATCGGCATCGACTTCCAGGCCGACCCGCTGAACGCCGGCCTCGCCTGCCTCGGCGCGGTGCTGGTGACCGCCTCGCTGGTCTTCGCCTGGCGGTACTTCACCCAGGTCGGCACGTACTTCCACGTGCTGATCCTGACGTTCCTGGCCGGCATGACCGGCTTCTGCCTGGCCGGGGACGTCTTCGACCTGTTCGTCTGGTTCGAGCTGATGGGCGTCTCGGCGTACGCGCTGACCGCCTACCGCCCCGAGGAGCGCGGCCCGATCCAGGGCGCGCTCAACTTCGCGATCACCAACAGCGTGGGCGCGTACCTGTCGCTGACCGGTATCGCCTTGATCTACGGCCGCACCGGCGCGCTCAACATGGCGCAGATCTCCCGCTACGTCTCCGCGCACTCCGTCGCGCACCACGGGCCGGACGGCCTGGTCGTGGTGGGGTTCCTGCTGCTGATCACCGGGCTGCTGGCGAAGGCGGCGATCGTCCCGTTCCACTTCTGGCTCGCCGACGCGCACGCGGTCGCCCCGACGCCGGTGTGCGTGCTGTTCTCCGGGGTGATGGTCGAGCTCGGCCTGTACGGGATCGCCCGGGTGTACTGGTCGGTGTTCGGCGCCGCACTCGGCCACCGCGCCGCGATCTCGCACGTGTTCCTCGCCCTCGGGGTGCTCACCGCCGTGGTCGGCGCGCTCTACTGCTTCCGCGAGCGGCACGTCAAGCGGCTGCTCGCGTTCTCCACGATCAGCCACGCGGGCATGTTCCTGGCCGGGTTCGCGCTGCTCACCCCACTGGGCCTGGCGGGCGCGGCGCTCGCGGTGGTCGGCCACGCGTGCGTCAAGGGCGCGCTGTTCCTCGGCGCGGGCATCGTCTTGCACCGGCTGCGCTCGGTCAACGAGACGTACCTGCACGGCCGGGGCAGGCACCTGCGGTTCACCGGGGCCGTGTTCACGCTGGCCGCCCTCGGCCTGGCCGACCTGCCGCCGTTCGCCACCTTCCTGGGCAACGGCTGGATCACCGACAGCGCGGACAGCGTGGCCGGCGGCCCGTGGCTGGCGGCGGTCTTCTGCGCCTGCACGGTGCTCACCGCCGGCGCGGTGCTGCGGGTCGCGGGCGGCGTCTTCTACGGCCTCGGCGACCCGCCGAGCGAGGACGCCCGGATGGCCGCGGAGGCGAACGAGGAGACGGGCGAGAGCGAATCGGGCCGCGAGCGCACCCCGCTGACCATGCTCGTTCCCACCTGCGCGCTGGCCGCCCTGGGCGTCGCGGCCGGCGTCGCCGCGCTGTTCCCGCGGGTGGCCGCCGCCCTGGAGTCGGCGGCCGTCCGCTTCGAGGACCAGGGAGCCTACGCGTCCCTGGTGCTGAACGGCACGCGCACCGCTCACCCCGCGGCCCTCTACCCGCCGGCGGCGGCCGGGGTGACGCCCGAGACGCTCGTCACCGCGCTGTGCTCGGTCGCGGGCGCGGTCCTGCTGGCCCTCGCGGCCCTGTACTGGCGCCGCCTCCCGGTGCTGCGCCGGGGCTACGAACCCGGCGCGGGCCTGGCGGGCCTCATCGAGGGCTTCCAGAGCGGCGTCGTCAACGACTACATCACCTGGCTCGTGGCCGGCGTGGCGGCCCTCGGCGGCGTCCTCGCGCTCGTCCTGCGCTGACCCGGGCGAGCGCTTCCAAGCGGCACAGTCCCGAAATGACATCGCGCATGCATGTGCAAACGCACTTGCGATTCTTGTCCTGGTGCACGCGGAATGCACAAGATCTCTTTCGGATATAGCTCTGTCGTTAGGGGCCGGATATTGCGCGGCGCGGTGGTAGCGTGCGTGAAATGTCACATCTGGTAGCGGAAAGTGCCGGAGAAGAGGTGACGGTGGCCCCCAGCGGCGGCGACCACCTGCCCGATACGCCCGCCGCGGCTTCGCAGGCCACTTCCGAGGTTCTCCGGCTGCTCGACCAGACCCGGGTCGCCCTCGCGCAGGCGCGGGACCTGCTCGCGGACAGCGAGCAGCGGGCCGCCGCGGAGCACGAACTCGTGCTGCGCCTGCAGCGGGCGATCATGCCCTCCGGCGTGACCCTGCTATCCGCCTCCGGCGTCGACATCTCCGTCCGGTACCGTCCCGCCATGCCAACCGCCCTGGTGGCGGGGGACTGGTACGACGCGCTGCGGCTTCCCGGCGGCGACCTGCTGTTCGTGGTGGGGGACATGGCCGGCCACGGGATCGAGGCGGTGACCGGCATGGTCGCCAGCCGCAACGCCCTGCGCGGCCTCGCCGTGACCGGCGCGGACCCCGGCGAGCTGCTCGGCCAGCTGAACTACGCCGCCTGCCTGTACACCGAGGGCGTCACCGGGACCGTGGTCTGCGGCCGGTACAGCCCGCCCAGCCGGATGCTCCGCTGGGCCAGGGCCGGTCACCTCCCGCCGATCCTGGTGCGCGGCGACGCGGCGGCGGTCCAGCCGATGCCCGAGGGCATGCTGCTCGGCGTGCAGCCCGGTGCCGCGTACGAGCAGGTCGCCCTCCAGCTCCGCGGCGGCGACACCCTGCTGTTCTACACCGACGGGCTCATCGAGCGCCGGGCCGTGCCGATCAGCGACGGCCTCGCCGCGCTCGCCGCGTCGGCCGTCCCCGCCGACGCCGACCTGGAGGCCCATGTCGCCCGCGTCCTGGCTAGCGCCGCCTCCGACACGGGCGACGACGCCTGCCTGCTGGCCGTGCGCATCCGCTAGAACGTGCATCCTCCCCGCACTCCGGGCTTCGCGGGACCGGGGCTTGCGCCCGTCCGGTTCGTGATCTAGCATTGTGATATCACATTGATAGCTTCTGGTAATCACGAATCAGGGGCAGGCACAGGGGAGGCTGCCATGATCGAGATCGATCACCTCACCCGCAGGTTCGGAAACGCCACGGCGGTTGACGCGCTGACGCTCACCATCGCCGAGGGCGAAGTCTTCGGGCTGCTCGGGCCGAACGGCGCGGGCAAGACCACCACGATCAGGATGCTCGCCGGCCTCATCGGCAAGACGAGCGGTGAGGCCCGCGTCGCGGACTGCCGCATCGGCGACCCGGCCACCGCCAGGAAGCTCAGGGGCCTCGTCGGCCTGATGCCGGAGGAGGCCGGGCTCTACCCGGACCTGAGCGCAGCCCGGACGCTGGACTTCTACGGGCGGCTCTACCAGGTCCCCGCCGGAACGCGCGCCGCGCGCACGGAGCGGCTGCTCACCATGCTCGGCCTGTGGGACCGCAGGGACGACCGGGTCCGGACGTTCTCCAAGGGCATGAAGCAGCGGCTGACCATCGCCCGCGCCCTGATCAACGACCCGCCGGTGCTCTTCCTCGACGAGCCCACGGCGAACCTCGACCCCGAGGGCGCCAAGACCGTCCGCGACTTCCTTCTTCAGCTCCGGGGCGAGAAGCGCACGATCCTGCTCAACACCCACCAGCTGGCCGAGGCCGAGCGGGTCTGCGACCGGGTCGGCATCATGCACACCAGGCTCGTCGCGGTCGGCACCCCCGGCGGCCTGCGCGGCGCCGCATCGGCGCGCGCCACGTCGATCCGGCTGGCGGCCGTCACCGACGCGGTGGTCGCGGCCGCGCGCGCCGTCCGCCGCGCCGAGGTGACGGTCAGCGGCAACACGCTCACCGTCCCCGTCGGCCAGCCGGAACGCGACAACCCCGAGCTGGTGCGGGCCGTCGTCGCCGCCGGCGGTGACATCCAGTTCGTCAGCGGGGCCGTCCCCTCCCTGGAGGAGACGTACCTGAAGCTGCTTGACGGCGAGAGGCTCGACGGCGAGAAGAGCGACAGGAACGACAAGGTCGCGAGGTGACCACGATGAACTGGCAGAACGTTGCGACCATCGCCCGCAAGGACCTGACGGTGATGATGACCAGGCGCTCACTGCGGATCGCCCTCGCGGTCCTCCCGGTCGGCCTCGCGGTCCTCTTCTCGCAGATCATCGCCCGCGGCAGCTTCCAGCGCGACTCGCTGCCGCAGACCCTGAACGCGTTCCTCTTCTTCTTCATGATCTACACCGGCGCACTGCCGGCCACGATCGCCTCCTACAGCCTGGTAGGCGAGAAGATCGAGCGCAGCCTGGAACCGCTCCTGGCCACCCCGGCGAGCGACGGCGAGATCCTCCTCGGCAAGGGCCTGGCGGCACTCCTCCCGCCGGTCGCCGCGATGTGGGCGGGCATGCTCCTGCTCATGGGCCTGTGCGACGCCTACACCCACGCCACCCTGGGTTACCTGTACTTCCCGAACTGGATGGCGGCGGTCACGGTGCTCGGCCTCGCGCCGCTGCTGGCGATCATGGCCGTCGGGTTCAGCGTCCTGTGGTCCTCACGGGTGAGCGACGTCCGCACCGCGCAGCAGATCGGCACGCTGGCCGCGATCCCCGGCGCGGGCCTGTACATCGGCGCCGTCTCCGGGGCGTTCTCCCTCGACCTGGCCACGCTCGCGGTCATGTGCGCCATCCTGGCCGCCGTGGACGTCGCCCTGGCCCTGGCCGCCCGTGCCGTTTTCCGTCGCGAGGACATCCTCACCCGCTGGGCCTGAACCCCGCGAGCCGCAATCTGATAACAGCAAGAAGCGCGGAGCGCCAGCCCGGCGCCGCGCGCCGCGTCCGCGCCCTGGGTCAGGGAACCAGGGACTCGTACAGTCCTGCCGTCTGGGCGGCCACCATGGTCCAGGAGAACTCCGACACCGCCCGCTCCCGCCCCGCGAGCCCCAGCGCCTCGGCCCGTCCCGGGTCGCGCAGCAGCAGGTTCAGCGCGTCGGCGAGCGAGGCCGGGTCGTCCGGCGGCACCAGCAGCCCGGTAACGCCCCCGTCGACCACCTCGGGGATGCCGCCCACCCGCGACGCCACCACCGCGGTCGCGCAGGCCATCGCCTCCAGGTTCACGATGCCGAGCGGCTCGTAGACCGACGGGCACACAAACGCCAGCGCGTGCGTCAGCAACTGGATGACCTCCGCCTTCGGCAGCATCTCCGGGATCCAGAGCACGCCGGTGCGGGACGCCTGCAACTCGGCGACCAGAGAAGATACCTCGGCGCCAAGCTCCGGCGTGTCCGCCGCCCCCGCGCACAGCACGAGCTGCGCCGCGGGTTCGAGCGAAGCGGCCGCCCGCAGCAGCACGGGCACCCCCTTCTGCCGCGTGATCCGCCCGACGAAGATCACGTACGGCCGGTCCGGGTCAACGCCGTGCTTGATCAGCACATCGGTACCAGGGTCGGGCGCGTACTGCAGGGTGTCGATGCCGTTGCGTATCACCACGACCCGTTCCGGGGGAATCTCCGGGTACACCGACAGCACGTCCGCTCGCATCCCGTCCGAGACCGCCACTACCGCGGCGGCCGAGGCGAGCGCGGTCCGCTCGGCCCAGGACGACAGCGCGTACCCGCCGCCGAGTTGCTCGGCCTTCCACGGGCGCAGCGGCTCCAGGGAGTGCACGGTGGCGACGTGCGGAATGCCGTGCAGCAGCGACGCGAGGTGCCCGGCGAGGTTCGCGTACCAGGTGTGCGAGTGCACCAGGTCCGCACCGCCGACCGCGTCCGCCATGGACAGGTCCGCCGAGAACACCCGCAGCGCCGCGTCGTGCAGGGCCGGCCACGGCTGGTGCGCCACCGCGGTGCCGCGCGGCGCGCCCTGGCAGTGCACGGTCAGCTCGACCAGCCCGGACAGCGCCCGCGCCAGGTACTCCACGTGCACGCCCGCCCCGCCGTACACCTCCGGCGGGTACTCCCGCGTCAGCAGGGCGACCTTCACGGGGTGACCACCTGCCCCTTCCCGACCACCGTGATGCCGCCCTCGGAGACCGTGAAGCCCCGCGCCAGGTCGTGCTCCTTGTCCACGCCGACCTTGGCTCCCTCGGGCACGATCACGTTCTTGTCGATGATCGCGTCCTTGATCTCGGCGTGCCGCCCGACGATCACGTTGTGCAGCAGCACCGCGCGCTCCACGCTGGACCAGGAGTTCACCCGCACCCCGGGCGACAGCACGGAGCCCCGGACGAGCCCGCCGGACACGATGACGCCGTTGGACACCAGCGAGTCGATCGCCCGGCCCACCCGGTCCCCGCTGTCGTGCACGAACTTGGCCGGCGGCACGTGGTCCATGTGGGTGAGGATCGGCCAGCGGTAGTTGTACAGGTTGAACATCGGCTCGACCGTGCGCAGGTCCATGTGCGCGTCGAAGTAGGCGTCGATCGTCCCGACGTCCCGCCAGTAGCCGGCGTCCCTCGTCGTCGACCCCGGCACGTCGTTGGTGAGGAAGTCGTACGCCTGCGCCGCGCCGTCCCGCACCAGCGCCGGGATGATGTTCCCGCCGATGTCGTGCCGGCTCGACTCGTCCGCGGCGTCCGCGTGCAGCACGTCCACCAGGACCTTGGTGTCGAACACGTAGATGCCCATCGACGCGAACGACTCATCCGGCGAGTCGGGGATCCTCGGCGGGTTGGCGGGCTTCTCCACGAACTTCTCGACCGTCCGCCCGTCGCCGGACACGCCGAGGATGCCGAACGCCTTCGCGTCCTGCCGCGTCACCGGGAGCGCGGCCATGGTCACGCCCGCGCCGTACTCCTGGTGCTGCGCGATCATCTGCCGCGGGTCCATCCGGTACACGTGGTCGGCGCCGACGACCACGACGAGGTCCGGCTTCTCGTCGTTGATCAGGTTCATCGACTGGAAGATCGCGTCCGCCGACCCGCTGTACCAGTGCGCGCCGCGCCGCTGCTGCGCCGGCACGGGCGTCACGTAGTTGCCGAGCAGGTCGCTCATCCGCCAGGTGACGGAGATGTGCCGGTCCAGGCTGTGGCTCTTGTACTGGGTGAGCACGCAGATTTTCCTGAGATTGGAGTTCGCCAGGTTCGACAGCGCGAAGTCCACCAGCCGGTACACCCCGCCGAACGGGACCGCCGGCTTCGCCCGGTCGTCCGTGAGCGGCGCGAGCCGCGTCCCCGCCCCGCCGGCCAGCACGATCCCCAGCACCCGCGGGTCTGCCCTCATCCCGTTTCCTCCCGTTGTAGATCCGGAAGCCAATGCTGCACCCTCTAGATCCCCCGGGGGAACCCCGCCACGCTGGCAAAGAGCGCAAATTACAGAGAACAAACCAGCTCATCCCGAACGGGCCGTGGTGTCACCGGTCCCGCGCACCGCCTGCCCGTCCGCCGGGTCCGCCGTCCGGTCTTCGCTGAGCCGCGAGCGGTCACGCCGCGGAGCAGGCGGGACAGGGGACGGCGCCCGCGGTGCACCAGGAATTGGGGCACAGGCCCTGGTCCTGCCCGGTCTCGTCGAACAGGTGCCCGTCGCCGTCGCAGGTCGCACAGGGGACGGTGCCGTCACCGTCGCACTCCGCGCACCCGCCGGGGTGGCCGCCGTCGCAGCCGGGCAGCAGGCAGCCGACGCAGATGACGGCCAGCCGCGTGCCGAAGCAGCGCGTGCAGGCGCCGGGGTCGCGGGGCGGCCCGGCCCAGGTCCCGCCGGGCCCGGCGGGCACGCAGCAGGCGTCGGCCTGCCAGCGGCCGGCCAGCGGCCCGCCGACGGGCCTCATCGCCTGCCGGCACACGGTGCAGGCGGGCGCGATGTCCAGGCCGTCGGGCACGATCGTGGCCAGCGTCTCCCCGTGCGGGCCGCGGTGCTCATCCGGGCAGGCGTGCCGGCGCGCGGTGGCGTACGTCGGGGTGGTCATGAGCGCAGTTCCTCCGGGGCCGCTGGTGACGGGGATTTTATCCTTACGAGCCGGTGATTTCGCCCCGGGCACCCGGGCGCCGCGGCTACCGTGCCAGGCATGACGGCACCGGTGCGAAGGACGGGACAGTGGTAGCGGCACTCGTGATCGGCGGCGTGTTCCTGCTGGGGATGGCGGCCGCGGCCGGCTACGCGGCCCGGACGCTGCCGGCCGGGGCGCGCGTGCCGCTCAACGCGGGCATGCCCGAGCACAGCGTCTGGCTGTCAAAGCCCGCGGGCCTGGCGGCCTGGCTCGGGATCGGCGCGGCCGCGTTCGCCGCCTTCGCCGCGCTGACGCTGAACGGCGTTTCGGCTAACTGGGCGCAGTCCATACGGGTGGTGCTGCTGCCGTCCGTGATGCTGGTGCTGCTCGCGGCGCAGACCGGGGCGCTCATCGTCGCCCGGCGGTGCGCGGCCAGCCCGGAAAACCTCACCGCCGACTAGGCCGCGCGATGACATCATGGGGGGCATGACCGACGTAGGCGAGCGCCGGATGCCGTGGCTGGTACAGCCGTTCCAGGCGGGCATGACCGCCTTCATCGTGGTGATCGGCGCCGTCCTGGCCGAGTTGATCGGCGGCACGGTCACCAACCAGATGGCCACCGCGGTCGCGGTGCCGGTGCTGGCGGTCCCGGCGGCGGTCGCGGCGGGATTCGCGGTCGCCCAGTGGTGGCAGGTAAGGCGGTGGCAGGCGCGGTCACGCGGCGCCGAGCCGGCTAGCTGGTGGCACCTGGCCGGCATCGCCGCCGCGCTGGTCACCTGGGGGATATGGCCGACGAAGCCCGGCTCCCTCGCCGGGGCGGCCAGCGCGCCAGGCGCCTGCGACGCGATGGGCGTCATCGCGGCGCCGGACTGCCTGCAGCGCGCCGCGCAGGCGCTGGACGGGCACGACGTCACCTGGTGGTGCACGCTGGCGCTCATCCTCGCCCTCGCGCCACTCGTGCGCCGGTCCCGGATCGCGGCCTGGGCTGCCATCCCGGTCGCCTTCGCGGGCTGCGAGCTCGCCACCCACTTCATGCAACTGCTGCTGCTGTACTACAACGTGAGCTAGCGGCAGCGCGGGCGTTACCGGAGCCGTTACCCCCAGTCGGCCGGGCTCAGGCTGTCGATGCTCCCGCTGACGGCGCCGCTGTGGCCGCACCATCCGCACCGGAACTGCGGACGAGACGAGTTCCAGCAGCCCAGGTTGCCGCAGGCGCCGCAGCGGACATAGCTGTTGGCCCCGCACCCGGTGCAGCCGGTGTACTGTCCGCTAATGCCGAATTGCCCGGCCATGGGCGGCGCGGCGTTCGCCGCCGCCTGCGCCGCCGGAATCGACGCGACGCTGGTCAGGTCCCAGCGGTTATCGGCTTCTGCCAGCACGAAATGGGCCATCATCGCCTGTGCCGACTGGCCGCATTTCATCGGCACCCAGGCCGCTTTCATGACGTCGCA
>DAHWEX010000203.1 GCA_027326205.1 Actinomycetota bacterium | reverse complement strand
GCCGACGGCCTCTGGGTCGACGAGACCAGCCGGGATGTCACGCTCGACGGCTGCCCGGTCGACCTGACGGCCAAGGAATTCGACCTGCTCGCCTTCCTCGCCCGGCATCCCCGGGAGGTGTTCACCCGGGCCCAGCTGCTGCAGCACGTGTGGGGCAGCGGCAAGGGCTGGCAGGGCGAGGCCACGGTCACCGAGCACGTGCACCGGCTGCGGCAGAAGCTCGGCTCGCACGGAGACGGCCGCCCGATCGTGCAGACCGTCCGCGGCGTCGGGTACCGCCTGGAGCCGACCGATGCGCGCGGATGAGGCGGCCGCCGGGACTGTGCCCGCCGGGAGTGGGGCGAGCTTCGACCTCGACCATGCCGACAGCCTCCACCTGCTGCGCCGGCAGACCTCGGTTCTGGAGCTGATCGCGACCGGCACACCGCTGGCCGAGGTGCTGACCTGCGTGGTGGTCGCCCTGGAGGAGCTGATCGAGGGCAGCCGGTGCTCGATCCTGCTGTTCGACCCGGTGACGGCGACGCTGCACCACGGCGCCGCCCCGTCGCTGCCGGCCGCCTACTCGGCCCGCATCGACGGGCTGCTCGTCGGCCCCGAGCAGGGATCGTGCGGCGCGGCCGCCTACCTCGGCACGCCGGTCGTCGCCGCCGACATCCGCGTCGACGCGCGGTGGCGGCGGTTCCGTGACGTCGCCGCCCCGCACGGGATGCGCTCCTGCTGGTCGAGCCCGATCCGGGGCCGCGCCGGCATCGTCGGCACGTTCGCGGTCTACCACGACCACCCGCACCGGCCGCCGCTGCGCGAGCGCCGGCTCGTCGAGCGTTTCACGCACCTGGCGTCGGTCGCGATCGACCACGCGGGGCTGTACGGGGCGCTGGCGGAGAGCGAAGACCGCTTCCGGCGGGCGTTCGAGGACAACGCCACGGGCATGGTGCTGGCCAGCGTCGACGGCCGGATCGTGCGGGTGAACCGCGCGCTGCGCGAACTGCTCGGCGCCGCGGAGTCCGAGTTGCTCGGCCGCGCCCTCGACGAGGTCGCGCGCCCGGCCGGTGACCCGCCTGCCGCGGGCACCGGGGGGCAACTCGGGCGGCTCGCCCGGGACCGGGCGGGCAGCGTGCACTACGAGGCGGCGGCCCGGCACGCCGACGGCCGCGCGATCGACCTCGCCGTGGCCGCGTCGGTCGTGACCGGCGCGGACGGCATCCCGGTAAACCTGAGCGTGAACCTGCTCGACGTCACCCAGCGCCGCGCCGCCGAACGGGAGCGGCACGCGCGGCGCGAGGCCGAGGTCGCCCGCGCGGCGGCGGAAGCCGCCAGCCGGGCGAAATCCGAGCTGGTCACGGCGCTCAACCACGAGCTGCGCACCCCGCTGCAGGCGATCACCGGGTTCACCGAGCTGCTGCGCACCCTGGATCTGCCCCCGGACCGCAGGCAGGCGGCGCTCGAGCACATCGACGCGGCGCCCGGGCACGTGCTCTCGATGGCCGACGACCTGCTCGACATCGCGAAGATCGAAGCCGACGCGCTGCCGGTACGGATCGAGCCGGTCGAACTGCGCGGCCTGCTCGGCGAGGTGCTCGCCCTGCTGGCCCCCCTGGCCGCGGAGCACGGCGTCCTCCTGCGGCCGCCCGTGGCGGCCGGCACCGTCCCGGCCGGGCGGTGCGCGGTCCGCGCCGACCGGCGCCGGCTCCGCCAGGTGCTGATCAACCTGGTCACCAACGGTGTCCGCTACAACCGCGCGGGCGGCTGGGTCGAGGTCGGGCCGGTGGACTCGATGGCAGCGGACTCCGGCCCGGCCACGGTGACCGTGGCCGTCCGGGACTCGGGACCCGGGATCCCGGCGGAGATGATGAGCCGGCTGTTCACCCCCTTCGACCGGCTCGGCGCCGAGCGCTCGGCGGAGCCGGGCGCCGGCCTCGGCCTCGTGGTCGCCCGTGCCCTCACCCAGGCGATGGGCGGCACCCTGGAGATCCGCAACGCGGCGCAGGCCGGCACCACGGCCGAGATAACCCTTCCAGCGGCGCCGGGCGGCTGACGGGCCTTAGCGGCGGGCCCCGGCTCAGCCGAAGGTGATCAGCGGCTTGATGATCCCGTCGTCCTTGGTGGTCATCATCGCGAAGGCCGTCGCGACGTCGTCGAAGGCGAACGTGTGCGTCGTCATCGGAGTGGGGTCGATCCGCCCCGTCTGCATGAGCCGCAAGAGCCGTGTCATCCGCTCGTTGCCGCCCGGGCAGAGCCCGGTGTGGATCGACTTGTCGTTCATGCCGAGGCCGAACGCGTCCAGCGGCAACTGCAGCGGGGCCGGGTTTTCGCCGTGGTAACCGATGTTCGACACCCGGCCGCCCGCCTTCGTCACGCGCAGGCACGCCTCGAACGTCTGCGGGAAACCGAACGCCTCGATGGCGGCATCGACGCCCTCGCCGCCGGTGAGGTCCATGATCTGCTCGACCGGGTCGCCCATGCTGAAGTCGACGATCTCGTCCGCGCCGAACCGCTTGGCGAGCGCCTGGCGCTCGGGGCGGGACTCGACCGCGATGATCCGGCCCGCGCCCATGAGGTTCGCGCCCATGGTCGCGCACAGCCCGACCGGGCCCTGCGCGAACACCGCGACCGTGTCGCCGAACTTCAGGTACGCGTGCTCGGCGCCCATGAACCCGGTGCTGAGCATGTCGCAGGTGTAGACGGCCTGGGCGTCGGTGATGTCGTCGGGGATCGGCGTGAGGTTCGCGAACGCGGCGGGGACGAGGAAGTACTCGGCCATGTTGCCGTCCATCTGGACGGTGTACTTGTAACCGCCGAGCGGCCCGCCGCACTGGCTGGTGTAGCCCCGCTGGCAGTAGTGACAGCGGTAGCAGGGGGTCACCGCGTTGACCGCGACCCGCTGCCCGACCTCGAAGCCGGTCACGGCCGACCCGAGCTTCTCGATCACGCCGACCGACTCGTGGCCGAGCGTGCGCCCGTCCGGTACCGGCAGCGCGCCCTTCACCGTGTGCACGTCCGAGGTGCAGATCAGCGCGGCCGTGGTGCGGACGACCGCCTCCTCCGGGCCTGGATCCGGGACCGGCTTCTCGACCAGACCGGTCTCGCCGACTTTCTTGATCACGAACGCGCGCATCGAATCAGCCATGGGGCCCCTCCGGGTGTGACGGCTACCATGTCCACCCTGAGCGGTGCCCGTCACAACGACGCCAACGCATTCTCAACGCTTGCTCAACGCGGCTCGCCTGCCGGCGCCTCCGGCAGGCGAGCCCGGCGTGGGCATACCGGAATTACGCTCACAAGACCTGACCCATGAGGGCGTGCGTCATGGGTAGCTAATATGATTCGCTTGGTCCCGACGGGTTGCCCGGTCGACGAAGGGAAGCAACGCCGATGAGCGGCGGTCTCTGGCAAAGCGACGTGCAGGGGGCGGAGCGGGAGTTCCCCAAGCTCGACACCAGCGCGGCGCACATCGCCCGCGTGTACGACTACTGGCTGGGCGGCAAGGACAATTTCGCCGCCGACCGGACGGCCGGCGATGAGGTCGTCCAGGGCTATCCGGACATGCTCTCGTCCGTCCGGGCCAACCGCGCGTTTCTCCGTCGCGCCGTCCGGTACCTCGCGGCGCAGGCAGGCATCCGGCAGTTCCTCGACATCGGCACGGGGCTGCCCTCGGCGGACAACACGCACGAGGTCGCTCAGGCGGCGGCGCCCCAGTCCCGGGTCGTTTACGTCGACAACGATCCCGTGGTGCTCGGGCATGCGCGGGCGCTGCTGACCAGCGGTCCGGAAGGCGCTACCGGCTACCTGGACGCCGATGCCCGCGACATCGGCCGGATCCTCGCCGAGGCGGCGAAGCTGCTGGACTTCAGCCGGCCAGTTGGCGTGATGCTGGTGGCGGTACTGCAGTTCGTCGAGGACAAGGACGATCCGTACGGGATTGTCGCCCAGCTGATCGAGGCGGTACCGCCCGGCAGCTTCGTGGTGATCTCGCACCCGCCAAACGACATGGGAAGCATGGCACCCGGCCTGGTCGAGGCGCTGGCCAAGCTCAACCAGAGCATGGCCCAGCGGGTCACCCCGCGCAGCCGTGAGCAGGTCACGAGGTTCTTCGACGGCGTCGACCTCATCGAGCCGGGTGTCGTTCCCATCCAGCAGTGGCGCCCGGACAGCAACGCGGAGTCGAGGGCCCGGGCCGGCATGTGGGGCGGCGTCGGCCGGAAGCCGTGAGCGTCAGGTGGCGAGGTTGCCCGTGCGGTGCGGCAGCTTCCAGCCCGGCCGGACGAAGTGGCAGGTGTACCCGTCGGGGTACCGCTCCAGGTAGTCCTGGTGCTCCGGCTCGGCCTCCCAGAACGGCCCCGCGGGCGTCACCTCGGTGACCACCGTGCCGGGCCACAGCCCGGAGGCGTTGACGTCGGCGATGGTGTCCTCGGCGACCCGCCGCTGCTCGTCGGTGGTGTAGAAGATGGCCGACCGGTAGCTGGTGCCGATGTCGTTGCCCTGCCGGTTCATCGTGGTGGGGTCGTGGATCTGGAAGAAGAACTCAAGCAGGTCCCGGTAGGAGATCTTGCCGGGGTCGAAGGCGATCTCGATCGCCTCGGCGTGCCCGCCGTGGTTGCGGTAGGTCGCGTTCGGCACGTTGCCGCCGGTGTAACCGACCCGGGTCGAGGCAACGCCGGGAAGCTTCCTGACGAGGTCTTGCACTCCCCAGAAGCAGCCGCCGGCCAGGATTGCCTTTTCGGTGGTCACGATGCGCTCCCATTCTCGCGGGCGGGCCCGACTGCCGCGCGTTCGGCGCCCGCCCCGGACGTTCCCGGTCATGCACCGGGAAGAACACCAAACCGGGTGACTTTATGCTGCCCCCAGCCTAGCCGCGCCGGTAACGGCGGCAGTCAGGGCCCGGGCTCGGCCCGCGCAACCGGAAACCGGCGGCGCCCAATAGCGGACGGCAGCCGCTTTTCGGCAAAAACCGCGTTTTTTGACCGGCGAGGGCCCGTATACCCGGTCCCGCGGCTTGGAAGACTGCCGTTATGTTCTCCAAGGTTCTCGTGGCCAACCGCGGTGAGATCGCGATCCGGGCCTTCCGCGCCGCCTACGA
>DAHWEX010000185.1 GCA_027326205.1 Actinomycetota bacterium | reverse complement strand
CGGCCTGCCAGGCCACCGTCTCGCACAAGCCCGCGGCCTGGCCCGCTCCCGGCCGGCCGGCCGGGTCCTGGTCCCGGCCGGCACCGCCGGGGATGGCCGCCATGACCGAGGTCCCGGTGCCGTAGGTCGCCTTGACCAGTCCGGCCCGCCAGCCCGCGTGGCCGAACAGGGCGGCGTGCGAGTCGCCAAGCACGGCGAGCACCGGCGCCTGCGGCAGCGCGTCGCCGCCTGCCCGGCGGCCGAAGGGCCCGGTGGACGCGACGATCTCCGGGAGCGCGAGCGGCGGCACGCCGAACAGGTCGAGCAGCCGCGGTGACCACTGGCACGTCCGGATGTCCATCAGCTGGGTGCGCGAGGCGTTGCCGACCTCGATCTGGTGCTCGCCGGTGAGCCGGTACAGGAGCCACGCGTCAACGGTGCCGAGGCACAGGTCGCCGCGCGCGGCGCCGGTCCGGTCGGGGTCGTACCGGTCGAGCAGCCAGCGGGCCTTCGCGGCGGAGAACATCGGGTCAAGCGGCAGCCCGCTGAGCTCGGCGACGGTGCCGGCGAACGGCGCGTACTCCCGGCAGAGCGCGACGGTGCGCTGGTCCTGCCAGCTGATCAACGGCGACAGGGCCGCCCCGGTGCGGCGGTCCCAGAGCAGGAGGGACTCCCGCTGGGTGCTCAGCCCGAGGCCGGCCAGCCGGCCGGGATCCGTACCGCTGAGGCAGGCGCCGACCGATTCCTCGATGCTGTGCCAGATCTCACCGGGAGACTGCTCGACCCAGCCCCGGTGCGGGTGGTGCAGCGCGAGGTCCGCGGCGCCCCGCGCCACCACCTCGCCGGCCTGGTTGACCAGCGCGCTCTTCGTCGCGCTCGTCCCCTGGTCGATCGTGAGGATCAGCGGTCCGCTACCGGGCATGGGCCATGATGTACCGTGCGGCGGCCGCGATGTGCGCCGCGGTCAGGCCGAAGTGCTCCCAGAGGAACGCCGTGCTCCCGGTGGGCGCGAAGGCGCGCGGCACGCCGAGCAGGCGCAGGCGCACCGGCAGTTCCTGTGCGGTCAGCGTGGCGACCGCCGCGCCGAGGCCGCCGGTGACGGTCGCCTCCTCGGCGACGACGATTCCCCTGGTCTCAGCGGCTGCCTGCAGGACGGCGGCGGCGTCGAGCGGCTCCACGAACGCGACGTTGAGCACGCGGGCCGCGATGCCCTCCGCGCGCAGCGACTCGGCGGCCTGCAGCGCGCGCGAGACCATCGTCCCGGTGGCGATGACCGTCACGTCGTCGCCGTCGGTGAGCCGCAGCGCCTGTCCCGGCTGGAACGGCGCGCCGGGCGGGGTGACGTCCGGCACCGGGGTGCGGGAGATGCGCAGGTAGCTGGGCCCCGGCTGGGCCGCGGCCCAGCGGACCGCCTGGGCGGTCTGCGCCGGGTCGGCCGGCACCACCACGGGGAGATCGGCCACGGCGCGCAGCCAGGACAGGTCCTCGATCGAGTGATGCGTCGGGCCCAGCTCGCCGTAGGCCAGCCCCGGGCTCTGCCCGCACAGGATGACGTGCGCCTGGCTGTAGGCCACGTCCGCCTTGACCTGCTCGAGCGCGCGGCCGGTGAGGAAGGGCGCGGCGGCGCTGACGAAGGGGATCATCCCGCCGTTGGCGAGCCCGGCGCCGACGCCCACCAGGTCCTGCTCGGCGATCCCCACGTTGATCAGCCGGTCCGGGAACTCGGACTTGAACCCGACCAGGTTGCTCGAGCCGACCGAGTCGTTGCACACGACGACGATCCTCTCATCCTGCCTGGCCAGCGAGATGAGGGTGTCGGCGAACGCCTTGCGGCAGTCGTGCAGCGCCGCGACCCCGGTTGCGGCGCTCACCGGGACAGCTCCCGCAGCGCGAGCTCGACCTGCTCGTCGCTTGGCACCTTGTGGTGCCACTCGACGCGGCCCTCCATGAACGAGACTCCCTTGCCCTTGACGGTATGCGCGATCACGCAGACCGGACGGCCGGCGCCCGGCCGCCGGAACACCTCAAGCAGCCGGGCGTGGTCGTGGCCGTCGACCTCGCGGACTTCCCAGCCGAAGCTGGCCCACTTGTCGGCCAGCGGCTCGAGCCGCTTGGTCTCCTCGGTGCCCGCGCCCTGCTGCAGCCGGTTGCGGTCGACGACGGCGCACAGCGAGGACAGGCCGTAGTGGGCGGCGGTCATGGCGGCCTCCCAGTTGCTGCCCTCCTGCAGTTCGCCGTCGCCGAGCACCACGAAGGTGCGCCGGGGGACGCGCTGCAGCCGGGCGGAGAGCGCGATGCCGACGGCGACGGGGAACCCGTGGCCGAGGGGCCCGGTGTTGGTCTCCACCCCGGGCACCTTGGTCCGGTTCGGGTGGCCGTTCAGCGGGGACAGCGGCGCGGCGAAGGTGTCGAGCTCGCGCCTGGGGAAGAAACCGCTGTGCGCCAGGGTGACGTACAGCGCGCCGGCCGTGTGTCCCTTGCTGAGCACGAGCCGGTCCCGCTGGGCGGCCAGCGGCTCGGCGGGATCGACGTTGAGCACGGCGGCGTAGAGCGTGACCAGGATGTCGATGACGGAGAAGTCGCCGCCGACGTGGCCGAGCCGCGCCCGGTGGATCATCCTCAGGTCGTCGCGGCGCACCTGCTGTGCCATCTCGCGCAGGAGGGGTGCGGCCTGACCGGGCGAGAGCCCGGTGAGCCTGGCCCGGGTGCCGCGGAACCGCAGGGCCTCTTCGTGATTTACCGAGAGCATCTGTTGACTATCTATTCATAGCTGACTTAACATTCACGAAATCGAGCATCCCTGAGACGGGAGCGGGTTGTCAAGGGGCGCCCCCCGGGGCGGCGGCACCGAAGGAAGGCAGTTCATGGGATACGGGAAGCAGGCGCGGGTCAGGGACATCCTGTCCGACCCCGCGGCGCGCGGCGTCGCGGAGAAGTACATCCCCGCGCTGGCCTGGTCACCGGCGCTCGCGCACATGGGGTTTCTCCCGTTCAGCGCCGTCCTGCACGCGCAGGGCGCGGCCCTGGGCCCCGATGAGGCCGAGGCGCTGTGGGACGAGCTCGGCACGCTGGCCGGAACTTCCCGCGCCCCGGCCGACGCGCCCTACCTTGAGCCCGCGCGCGACTACGAGCCGGACAGCGTCCCGCGCGGTTCGGCCCGGGCCGCGCTCGCGGGCGCGGCCGAGCAGTGGGGCGTCACCGAACTGGTCATCGACGGGCCGTCGCACGGGAACCCGTTCGTGGACGTCGAGCTCTCCGCGCGCTTCACCGACGACCAGGGGCACGGCACCTCAGTCGGCGGCTTCTACGACGGCGACGGGGTGTACCGGATCCGGTTCTGCGCGCCGCGCGCCGGGACGTGGACGTACGTCACCACGTCGACGGCGCGGTCGCTCGACGGCCTGCGCGGCGCCTTCGAGGCGGCCCCGCCAGGGCCGGGAAACCACGGCCCGGTCGGCGTGGCCGACCGCTTCCACTTCGCCTACCAGGACGGCACGCGGTTCCTGCCGGCCGGCACGACCTGCTACGCCTGGACGCACCAGCCGGAGGCCCTGCAGGAGCGGACGCTCGCGGCCCTGGCCGCCGCGCCGTTCCGCAAGCTGCGGATGTGCGTGTTCCCGAAGTCCTACCTGTTCAACACCAACGAGCCGGCCCGCTACCCGTTCGCCCGCGACCAGGCGGGCGGCTGGGACTTCACCCGGTTCGACCCGGAGTTCTTCCGGCACCTGGAACGGCGCGTCGGCCAGCTCACCGGGCTGGGCATCGAGACCGACCTGATCCTGTTCCACCCCTACGACCGCTGGGGCTTCGCCGAGATGCCGAGGGCCGCCGACGACCGGTACCTGCGGTACCTCGTCCGGCGACTCGGCGCGCACCGGGGCGTGTGGTGGGCGATGGCCAACGAGTACGACCTGATGGCGTCGAAGACGGCCGAGGACTGGGAGCGCCTGGCGGGCGTCGTCCGCGAGAACGACCACGTGGGCCACCTCACCTCGATCCACAACTGCTTCGGCTTCTACGATCACGGCCGGCCGTGGATCACCCACTGCAGCGTCCAGCGGACCGACGTGTACCGCACGGCGGAGAACACCACGCAGTGGCGGGAGTCCTACGGCAAGCCCGTGGTCATCGACGAGTGCGGCTACGAGGGCGACATCGACCAGGGCTGGGGCAACCTGAGCGGCCGGGAACTGGTGCGCCGCTGCTGGGAAGGGGCGGTGCGCGGCGGGTATGTCGGGCACGGCGAGACCTACCTGAACGAGCGCGAGGAGCTGTGGTGGTCTAAGGGCGGCGAGCTGACCGGGGACGCGCCGCCGCGCATCGGGTTCCTGCTCGAGGTCACCGCGGCCGCACCGGGCGGCGTGCTCGAGCCGCTGCCCGGTGACTGGGACGTCGCCTGGGGCGGCACCGCGGATTACCGGATCGCCTACTTCGGCTTCGGGCGCCCGCGGTACCGGGACATCACCATGCCGCCGGGAACCCGGTGGCACGCCGACGTCATCGACACCTGGAACATGACCGTCGACCGCCAGCCGGGGACCTTCGCCGGCCGCTTCCGGATCGAGCTGCCCGGGCGCGAGTTCATGGCCATCCGGTTCGTCAGGTCCCGGGGATGACAGGGCACGGCCCGGCCGCCCGCTCCGGTGGCGGCCGGGTGCGGTCACAGGTCGGCGGTGAGCAGCAGCCTCAGGTAACGGCGCAGTTCGGCGGCCATGTCCACGTCCTCGGGGTTGAGCAGCCACTGGATCTGGAGCCCGTCCATCAAGGCGATCAGCGTGCGGGCGGCGCCCGCGCAGTCGGTGCCCGGCACGAGCTGGCCGTCGGCCGCCGCCCGCTCGAACGCCTCGCGGGTGCGGGCGAGCACGTAGCCGTAACGGCCGGTGAAGTAGTCGCGCAGCGGATGGCCGGCGGAGGTGCCCTCGGCGGAGACGATGACGTGCAGTTCCACGAGCTCCCGCTTGGTGGCGTTGTGCTCGGCCGCCCGGACCAGGCCGCGGAGGAAGTCGATGCCCTCGGGGAGCGGCTCGCCCATGAGCCGGGCCGTCTCGCCGTCCCGCCAGCTGAGCACCGCCTGGAGCAGGTGCTCCTTGCTCGGGAAGTGGTGCAGCACGCCCGCCTGGCTCAGCCCGACCTTGTCTGCCACGTCGCG
>DAHWEX010000159.1 GCA_027326205.1 Actinomycetota bacterium | reverse complement strand
GATGTCAGTTACTGCCATCGCCGTAGAATGGTGCTTATGACCCGATGGGAGCCCGATGCGCGCGGCCGCCTGCAACGGGCCGCGCTTGAGCTCTACAGCGAGCGCGGTTACGACCAGACCACGGTCACCGAGATCGCCCGGCGGGCCGGGCTCACCGAGCGGACCTTCTTCCGGCACTTCGCGGACAAGCGCGAGGTGCTGTTCTACGGCTCGGGCCTGCTCCAGGAACGGCTGGTGCTGTCGGTCGACGAGGCCCCCGACGGGCTGCCCGCGCTGGACATGGTCGGTGCGGCGCTGGTGGCCGCCGCCGGGCCGATGCAGGAGATCCGCGCGTTCGCGCTGCGGCGGCAGGCCGTCATCGCCGCGAACCCGGAACTGCGGGAGCGGGAGCTGATCAAGCTCGCGGCGCTCGCCGCGGCGCTCGCCGACGCGCTGCGCGGGCGCGGCGTGCCAGAGCCCGCCGCCAGCCTGGCCGCCGAGGCTGGCGTCGCCGTCTTCAAGATCGCCTTCCTACGCTGGACGGACTCCTGCGGCACGGAGCCGCTGGCGGAGATCATCCGGCAGTCCCTGGCCGAACTGAAGGCGGTCGGGGCGGGGAACTGACCGGGACACGGGCCGACCGATCCCGTCGATCCCGTTGCTCCCGCGGAAAGCTGCCGCTGTAATGAGCTGGTGCGCATCCGGAGGTTGGGCCAGCGGCCGCTCGGGCGGCAGTTCGGGTGGCTGTGGGCGGCGTTCGCCGTCAGCGCCTACGGGTCCGGCATCGGGTTCGGCGCCTTCCCGATCATCGCGGTCCGGGTGCTGCACTCCGGGCCCGTCGCGGTGTCCGCCCTCGCGTCGGCGGGCATGGCCGTCGGCGCGGTGATCTCCGTGCCGCTCGGGCCGTGGATCGAGTTCCAGCGCAAGCGGCCGGTGATGATGGCGATGGACCTCACCCGGTTCCTGGCGCTGCTCACCGTTCCCGCCGCGTACGCGCTCGGCGCCCTCACCTTCGCCCAGCTTCTGGTCGTCTCGGTCATCGTGGCCGCGGCCAAGATCGCGTTCAACGCGGCGAGCGGCGCGAACATCAAGGCCCTGGTGAAGCCCGCCGACCTGCTGACCGCCAGCGGCCGGTTCGAGTCGACCACCTGGTCCGCGCTCGTGATCGGGCCGCCGCTCGGCGGCGCCCTCGTCGGGCTGCTCGGCCCGGTGACGACCGTGACCGCCGACGCGGTCAGCTACCTGCTGTCGGCGTGCGGGGTGGCGATGATCCGCGGCGGCGAGGCGCGCCCGGTGCGGCCGCCGGACTCGCGGCACCGGATCTCCGAACTGCTCGACGGGTGGCGGCACATCGTGCGCAGCCCCGCGCTGCGCCCGGTGTTCTTCAACCGGATCTTCGTGGGCGGCCTGATCCTGGCGACCGAGCCAGCGCTCGCCGTCCTGCTGCTCGGGCAGCTCAAGTTCGCGCCCTGGCAGTACACGCTCGCGTTCGGCGCCCCGTGCGTCGGCGGCTTCATCGGGTCCCGGCTGGCCAGCCCGCTCGTCGCCCGGTTCGGGCGGCACCGGGTCATGCGCGCCGTCGGGGTGCTGTCGGCCTGCTGGCCGATCTGGCTCGCGCTGGTCGGGCCGGGGACGGGCGGCGTGGTCCTGGTCATGGGCGTCCAGTTCGGGCTCGTGCTGTGCATGGGCGTGTACAACCCGGTCGTCGCCGCCTACCGGCTCGACCACGCGCCGAAGCACCTCACCGCGCGGGTGCTCGCGTCCTGGTCGACGTCGACCACCCTCGCCACCGCGGCGCTGACCGCGGTGTGGGGCGGGCTCGCCAGCCTGACCAGCCCGCGCGCCTCGATCGTCATCGCGGGCATCCTGCTGCTTGGCACCCCGCTGCTGCTGCCGCGCCGCGAGCACGCGCCGGCCCCCGCCGAGGCGCCGGCGCCGGTTAGCATTGCGGGCTAACGGGGCAGACTTCCCGGTACCAGCCGGGCAGGGACGCCCGCGCGGGAGAGGGAGGCGGCGGTGCCTGCGACGCTCAGGGTCAAGGCGGATCTGGCCATTTCGCCGCGCCGCGAGTAGTTTCTCCAGGCATGATCGATCTCCCTGGATTGGACGTGGCCCGGTTCGCCGCCTGGTTCGATGACGCATGCCCCGGCGAGATCGGCGGCCCGCTCCGGGGACACCTGATCGCGGGCGGCCGCTCGAACCTGACGTACGAGGTCACCGACGGCACCCGGAGCTGGGTGGTGCGCCGGCCGCCGCTCGGCCACGTGCTCGCCACCGCGCACGACATGCGGCGCGAGTACCAGGTGATCACCGCGCTGCGCGACACCGACGTCCCCGTGCCCGCGGCCTACGCCTACTGCTCCGATCCCGATGTGCTCGGCGCCCCCTTCTACGTGATGGCCAAGGTCGACGGCGTCCCCTACCGCACGGCGGACCAGATCGCCCCGCTCGGGCCTGCCCGCGTCCGGGCCATCGCCGAGCGGATGATCGATACCCTCGCGCGGCTGCACGCCGTGGACCCGGGCGCCGTCGGGCTCGGGGAGTTCGGCCGCCCGGAGGGATTCCTCGCCCGGCAGGTGCGGCGGTGGCGCAAGCAGCTCGACGCCTCGCGCAGCCGGCCGGTCGAGGGCATCGACGAACTGCACGCGCTGCTGGCGGCGAACCCGCCCGACGGCGGCGCGGCCGCGATCGTGCACGGCGACTACCGGCTCGACAACATCCTGGTCAACTCCGACGACGAGCTGGCGGCCATCGTGGACTGGGAGATGGCCACCCTGGCCGACCCGCTGACCGACGTCGGGCTGCTCGTCGTCTACCAGCGCATGGACATGCTGCACGAGGGGCCGATGGCCAGCGACGCGCCCGGCTACCCGAGCGAGGAGGAGGTCCTCGCCCGGTACGCCGAGCGCAGCGGGCGCGACCTGTCCGGCCTTGGCTTCTACGTCGCCCTCGCCTCGTTCAAGCTCGCGGTGATCCTCGAGGGCATTCACTTCCGGTACGTCCACGGTCAGACGGTGGGCGAGGGATTCGAGAGCATCGGCGAGCGGGTCGGGCCGCTCGTCGCCTCCGGCCTGGCCGCGATCAAGCAGTAAACCGAGCAGTAAACCGAGCAGTAACAGTGAGGAGCTCACCTGATGGACTTCGCCTTCGACGCCCGGACCGAGGAACTGCGAGCCAGCCTGCTCGACTTCATGGAGACGCAGGTATACCCCGCGGAGCCGGTGTTCCACGAGCAGCTCGCGGCGCTGGAGAACCGCTGGGCCTGGAGCACCGTCCCGGTGCTCGCGGAACTGCGCGCCGAGGCGCGCCTCCGCGGGCTGTGGAACCTGTTCCTGCCCGGTGAGCACGGCGCCGGGCTGACCAACATGCAGTACGCGCCGCTCGCCGAGATCACCGGCAAGAGCGGGCACCTGGCGCCCGCCGCGCTGAACTGCTCGGCCCCCGACACCGGGAACATGGAGGTGCTCGCCACGTTCGGCAGCCCCGAGCAGCAGGACCGCTGGCTCAAGCCGCTGCTCGACGGGCAGATCCGCTCGGCGTTCGCGATGACTGAACCCGAGGTGGCGTCCTCCGACGCGACCAACATCGCCACCCGCATCGAGCGCGACGGCGGCGAGTACGTGGTCAACGGCCACAAGTGGTGGATCAGCGGGGCGATGAACCCCGAGTCGGAAATCCTCATCGTGATGGGCAAGACCGACCCGTCGGCCGAGCGGCACCGCCAGCAGTCCATGATCCTCGTCCCGCGCGACACCCCCGGCGTCGACATCGCCCGCGGCATGGAGGTCTTCGGCTACGACGACCACAACCACGGCGGCCACGCGGAGATCTTCTTCCGCGACGTCCGCGTGCCGGCCAGCAACCTGATCGCCGGCGAGGGCGACGGGTTCGCGATCGCGCAGGCGCGGCTGGGGCCCGGCCGGATCCACCACTGCATGCGCTCGATCGGCGTCGCGGAGCGGGCGCTCGAGCTGATGTGCGCGCGGGCGGACTCCCGGGTCGCCTTCGGCAAGCCGCTCGCCGACCAGGGCGTCATCAGGGACTGGATCGCCGAGTCGCGGGTGCGCATCGAGCAACTGCGACTGCTCGTGCTCAAGGCCGCGTGGCTGATGGACACGGTCGGCAACAAGGCCGCCCACACGGAGATCCAGGCCATCAAGATCGCCACGCCGTCCACCGTGGAGTGGATCGTCGACAAGGCGATCCAGGTACACGGCGCGGGCGGGCTGAGCCAGGACTTCCCGCTGGCGGGTGCGTTCGCGGGCATCCGCACCCTTCGCTTCGCCGACGGGCCGGACGAGGTGCACAAGAACGCCCTGGCCCGGGCCGAACTGAAGCGCCAGCGCTCCCGCCGCGGCTGACGCCACCAGGCGGAGCAGCGAACCGTTCGGCCTGATCATTAAGGCCTTAGCCCTTGACCCCTGCGGTCGCGCGGATGTCGTCGATGACCGGGGGCCAGGGTTTCTCGGGGAGGGTTGCGGCCCATGCCCTGGTAGGTGGCGAAGCGCGCGCCGGGGATGCGGGCGGCGGTGTCCCGGCCGCCCTTCGGCTTGACGAGCGGGTCGTCCGCGCCGGAGATGACCAGCGTCGGGACCGTGACCGATCCGCGATAACCGGCTGGCCAGGATCTTCCGCCCCCGGTAGACCGCTTGTGCTTCACGACGTATCGTGAAATTCGTCGGGGGCCGGTCGCCCTGTGGCTACGGGCGGGAGAACGCCAATGCTGACCGGTATCGCAGTCATGGTGCACGGCCCGAGTCACAACTTCGGCGGCGCCTCGATCTTCGTAGTGCTTGTTCTCCTGGTAATCGTCGCGATCTTCATCCGCGCGTACGGCGGCAAGCGCCGGCGCTGACAGCCGTTTCGCCGTAGCTCTCCGGTCGCGAACCGGGGTGCCCTGGACACTCAGGGCGGCTGGGTCAGGAACATCGCCATCTCGGGCGCGATGGCAAGGTGCCCGGAAGTGGCGCCGACCGACCGAAGCTGCTAGAAAGCAGGTGGTGTTCATTTTGGCCTGATTTCAATGCCCTC
>DAHWEX010000153.1 GCA_027326205.1 Actinomycetota bacterium | reverse complement strand
TAGCGTGCACGTCGCGACGGCGGCAACGGAGGCCGGCGATCTGCGACCTTAATCACGAAGAGTAGCGATAGCACCGGATAGCTACATACACTATCCGCCGCTATGCGGCTATACCGGACTCTCCTGCCATGAGGCCTTCTGTTCTGCTGTCATAATCCAGGTATGATCACGGAATTTTGCTGCACCGCGGAGTTTCGGTGCTCGTATAGCGCATTTATGTTCCGTGGTGCCACAAAGTTCCGTGATCATCGCCCGATTTGCGAGGTCCGGTCGCCATCGGCCACCGGACTCTCAGAGGCCACGGAACCAGTCCCGGCCTCCACGAACGCAGCGGTCAAGGCATCTCGTGCACCAGGCCGGGCTATGCGGTCCTGTACCAGGTGGTGGCCGTCCAGGTAGTGGTCACGTTCCAGGACAGCGCGGTGGCCCGGGTGCGCCGAGCGTGTCGGGCAGTTCGGTCAGGTCGGCGGAGGCTCGCAGGTATCCACTCGCCGGTTGCCTCCGACATGATGAACGCTCGTTCGGGGTGGGGCGCGGCACGTCCATGGAACTGCCCTGGGCCGGGGGCTAGGGCGCGGGGAGGACCAGGCGGGCGAGGGCGTCGACCACGTGGGGGTCGTATTCCACGGCGGTGTCCAGGCGGAGGCGGCCGACCGCCTCGGCGGCCTGGGAGGGGTCGGTGGACGCGCCGACTAGGTCGTCGTAGGCGTTGGCCGCGCGGATGATCCGCGATGACAGCGGCGGCGGCTCTGCGCGGTCGGCGGGCCGGCAGGGATCGGACTGGCGGCGCACGATGTCCGCCACCGCGTCGAGCACGCGGGCCTGCTGGATGACCTCGGCGCCGTACTCCGCGATCCGGCGCTGGTCCTCGCGGGCCACCAGGACGGTAGCGCCGCCGGGGACCGGGTCGCGCAGCGAGAGCTGGCCGATGTCGTGCATCAGGGCCGCGTACTCCAGCTCGAGCAGGGCGGCCTCCGGCATGCCCAGTTCGCGCCCGATAGCCACCGCGAGGCGGCTCACCCGGGCCGAGTGGCCCGTTTCCACGTAGCCGCCGATCTCGGTCACCCGGGCGAGCGCCCGCACGGTCTGCAGGTAGGTGGCCCTGATCCCGGCGTACCGGCGCAGCGCCACCTGGGTCACGAGCAGCGGCGCGGCGAACACCGCGACCGCCGCGAGCCCCATCACCTCGGCGGCGAAGGCGATCAGCAGCGCGGACGCGCCGGTGGCGGCGACGATCGGCCACTGGACGCGGATCTCGTCGCCGAGCGCGACGCCGAACCGGGTCCGCAGCGCGTCCGTCCGGATGAGCGCGGTCACGACCGCCTCCAGGCCCCACGCCACGATGATCAGGCCCAGCATGACGGGAAGCTGCGTCCACCAGCGGTTGCCGACCAGCCCGGCGTTGGCGAGCGGCCGGAACGTCGCGGCCACGCAGGCCGCCGCGAGCAGCCGGGCCGACATCGCGGTGAGCCTGGCGGGCCGGCCCGCAGCGAGGTGCGGCAGCGCGCCCACGATCATCGCGATCGCGGTCACCGCGATGACGTGCGCCGCCGCGGGCCTGGCGGGTTCGTCGCCGATCCTGAGCACCAGCGCGTAGGCCATCGCGCCGGCGGTGGCGATCGGGGCCGCCTCCCGGTCACCCGGCAGGTTCAGCCGCAACAGCTCGCCGAACGCGATCAGCGCGCCGAACGCCAGCGCCGCGTGCACGTCCTGGATGCCGCTGACGGCACTTTGCGCCACCGACCAGATCAGCAGCAGCCCGGCGAACGCCACCAGAAGCCACTGGCCGGAGTCCAGGGCGTGCCTGGGCAGCGCGCGGGGCTCGTACCAGCGGCCGGACACGGGGCGGGTCACAAGCTCTCGATGGTGCGCAGCGGCTCTGCCGCGGGTGCGGCCTCCGGTGCCGTCCAGCCGTCCCGCTCGATCGCGGTGACGAACGCGTCCACGAAGGCCGGGTCGAACTGCTTGCCCGCCCACTTGCGCAGCTCCGCTATCGCGTCGTGGACCGTGCGCGCTCCCCGGTACGAGCGGTCGGAGGTCATCGCGTCAAAGGCATCCGCCACCGGGAGGACCCGGGCGAACTCGGGAATCTCGTCGCCGGCCAGCCCCATCGGGTATCCGCGGCCGTCGATCCGCTCGTGGTGGTGCATGATCCCGGCGAGGGCTTCGTCGAGGAAGCCGATCTCCCGGACGATGTCGAGCCCGCGCATCGGGTGAAGCTGCACGGCGGCGTACTCGTCGTCGGTCAGCGAGCTGCGCTTCTGCAGCACCGATGTGGGCACCCCCAGCTTGCCGACGTCGTGCAGCATGCCCGCGTACTGGATCGCGCCCACCCGCTCGGGGCGCATCCCGATCTCGGTGGCGATCATCACCGCGCCGCGGGACACCCGCTCGCTGTGCCCCCGGGTGTAGAAGTCCTTGGTCTCCACTGCCTGGCACAGGGCGCTGACCGTCGCCTCGTAGGCCCGCTGCTGTGCGGCGAACTGCGCCACGGCCCAGCGGGCCACGAACACCGGGATCAGCACGAGGACCGGGGTGAACGGTCCGAGGACCGGCCAGAGCGCGGCGATCAGGATGCCGAACGCGCCGTACCCGAGGTCGGTCAGCCACAGCTTGAGGTCGAGCCCGACCCGGGCCGGCGCGGCGTCCGGGTCTGCGGTCAGCCAGAAGGCGGCGTGCAAGAGCATGAAGTTGACGGCCACGTAGACGACGGCGGCGGCGGCGAACGGGCCGATGAGCCCCGGGAAGGAACTCGGTCCCGGCGTGCCCACGCGGCCGCCGAAGGCGAGGTAGGTCCGCCCGGCGAGATAGGCGCTGAGCGTGTACATGCCGGCGTTGAAGAGCCGCTGCATGAGGGTCGGCCCGCGCCGCACCGACAGCAGGGTGCCGCAGGCGACGAGCGCCGCGGCGACCGGGCCGCACAGCACGACCGCGGCGAGCGACGCCATGGTGTTCGCGGACCAGGCGAGCCCGCGCCCGTTGAGCAGGGTGGCGGAGGACTCGCAGGCGATGAAGAGCAGGCCGAGCACCCCGACCTGCGTCCAGTCGAGCCCGCGGTACGACCCCGCAGCGAGCACGATGGCAGCGGATGCGACGACCGCGCCGATATAGAGCCACGCGATGCGCGAGAACTTGCTCACGCTCCCCCCTCGCAGCCAGCCGCCGTTGACCTGAATCGCACCTATCGCCGTCGCTACCCCCAGGAGACCCCGGAAGCCCTCATCGGGACAGTCCTCTCTTGCGCGAAAATGCCAACGACCGCTTACGGCGTGCCGTCGATGTCAGGATAACGTGGCCACGCGCGTTAGCGCAGACCTAAAACCCGATAACCGACGACCCGTAAGCGGCCGTTTACGACGAGAGCCCTAGTCCGTTACTTCTATCTCAGCCTGGACCTGCCTGATGCGCACAAGCACCTTCGTGCGCAGGTCGCTTGGCGCGGAGTCACAGCCGCAGTGCTTGGCGACGAGGCGCTTCACCGCGTCCTCAAGGTTGTATTTGCGCAGACAAGGCCCGCACTCGTCGAGGTGCTGGCGGATGTGCTCGCAGTCCTGCTCCGATGCCTCGTGGTCGAGATACCAGTAGACCTTGTCCAGCACCTCGCTACACGGCGTCTCATGGGGGTTTCCGCAGCTCATTGTCCACCCTCCTCGACAATCGCCCGGACGAGGCCCTGCTCTGCGGCGTAGTCCTGGAGCAGTTCCCGAAGCTGGCGGCGGCCGCGGTGAAGCCGCGACATCACGGTACCGATGGGGGTACCCATAATGTCCGCGATTTCCTTATATGCGAATCCCTCAACGTCGGCGAGGTAGACCGCGATCCTAAACTCCTCGGGCAGCGACTGCAGCGCCGCCTTGATATCGGAGTCGGGCAGCCGTTCCAGCGCCTCGGCCTCGGCCGACTTGAGCCCGCCCGAACTGTGCGACGCCGCGCGGGCGAGCTGCCAGTCCTCGACCTCGTCGGAACCCGACCGCTGCGGCTCGCGCTGCCGCTTGCGGTAGGTGTTGATGAACGTGTTGGTCAAGATCCTGAAGAGCCACGCCTTCAGGTTCGTCCCCTGCTGGAACTGGTGGAAGGACGCGTACGCCTTCGCGAACGTTTCCTGCACCAGGTCCTCGGCGTCCGCAGGGTTCCGCGTCATCCTGAGGGCGGCCGAGTACAGCTGGTCAAGATACGGCATGACATCTGCCTCGAAGCGCTCACCGCGCTCGGCTAGCGTGTCTGGCATGGGACCCACCCCCTCTCGGTATCCGTAACCGTAAGAGGATACCTTCCCCGGCCGGCGAGACGCTGGCCGGCGTGGCGGGGCGAACGTTGCTGAGGCTGTGGCCATGCCGCGTAAAACACCGTCCCGCCGTCCGCAATTCCGGTTTCCGTGGATGGAACCGCCAGACCGGGGAAGGGTAACAACTGTGGGGCGCTGTGCGTGATGCGCCCGGCCAGGAGTAACCCCGTGCAGGTCATTGAAAGGGCCGAGCAGGACTCCGGTCCTGCGGGCGGCTACCCCCGCTTCCACGCCGCCGTCGCCCTCGCTCAGCTCATGGACTGGCTGCCGGGCGGCAACCGATTTCTGCTCGACCTATCCGGATCCGGTGCGCGCACCGCCGAGGTGGCCGCCTGCGCCGGCCATAGCGTGCTGCGCGTCATCGACCCGGAGACGCCCGTCCCGCCCCCCGTCGGCGGCTACGAGGCAAGCGGCCGGCTGTCCGTGGTGACCGCCGACGGGACCGGCCTCGGATTCCTCCCCGACGGCTGCGCGGACGGCGTGATCGCCGAGGGACGCGTCCTCTCGCTCCGGCTGGCCGCCGAGGAACTGGTCGCCGAGATCGCGCGCGTGCTCCGGCCCGGCGGTCAGGTACTCGCCTGCGTGGACTCGCTCACCTTCGGCATGGCGGTGCTCGCCGAGCAGCGCCGCTGGCCGTACCTGGTGGACGTGCCCAGGGCGGACGTGGTGCTCATCCCGTGGCCGGACGGCACGATCACCCGCTGCTACGGCGCGGAGCAGCTCCGCGAGCTGTTCACCGGCAGCGGCCTGGAGGTGAGCTGGATCAGGCCGCGGACGGTGCTGCCGCCGCAGACGGTCAGCTACTTGCTTGCCCGCGACCCGTCGCGCTTCGGCGAACTGGTGAGCGCGGAGCTACGGGCCCGCGCCGATGACTCGGTGGGCAACCAGCTTGTCATTTCCGCGGTTCGCGGGAGGACGCCCTGATAACCGCCTGCGGCGGTCGCGCTTGGACTGGCAGGGCACGCACCGCGCCGTGGCCGGGCGGGCCTCGAGGCGAGGCTCGGGCACCGGGCCCAGGCAGTCAACGCACTTGCCGTAGCTGCCGTCGTCGATCCGGGCGAGCGCCGCGAGGATCTCGGCGCGCTGTGCCGCGGCGGTCTGAATGGACGCGGCGTTCCTGTCCGCCTCGGTCAGGTTGGAGCCGGCATCGCCCGGCTCCGCGCCGCCACCCCGGGCGAGGGGGTGTTCACCCGTGAGTACCGCAACCGTCCTGTCCAAGTCGGCGCGCATTTCCTCTAGCCGCTTACGGGCAACGCTGATCTCCATTGCGGTCCTCGGGGGGTGAGGGGAGGGTTAGAAAAGGGACGAACCAGGCGGCTCCACATCGCCGAGGGGTTCGGTTAGTGACGGGCCGTTGTTCCGTACGGAGTTGACGGCCGTCGAAACGGGGTAAGAGGCCAGGCCGCCCGGCCCGGAAAGCGTCGCCGGGCGCATGGCCGCCAGCAGCGGTTCTTTTTCCTGATTGGCCGGGTCGAGCCAGTCCGCCCAGCTTTCCGGCGCGATGACCATGGGGGTCCGGTCGTGGATCCGGCCGATCTCGTCGGTGGCCTGCGTGGTGATGATCGACGCCGACCAGTACCAGGCGTCCTCATGGTCGTCCGGGACCTGGGAGTTCCGCCACAGCTCGTAAATGCCGGCGAAGGCGAGGATGCCGCCATCGGCCCGGTGGATGTAGAAGGGCTGCTTGGCCTTCCCTTCCGTCATCCACTCGTAGTAGCCGTCCGCGGGAATCAGGCAGCGGCGCTTCGCGAACGCGGCACGGAAGGAGGGCTTGACGGCGACCGTCTCGGAGCGCGCGTTGATCAGCCGAGCGCCCCCCGAGGTGTCCTTGGCCCAGCTGGGCACCAGGCCCCACCGGACCAGCCGCAGCTCGCGCTCGGGGGGCCGGGGCTCCGCTCCCTGCGGCGCATCTCGCTCCGCCCGCTCGAGGACCGTGTAGATCCGCTTGGTCGGTGCGACGTTGTAATCAGGCGGCCGGTCCGCGGCCACGGCGTCACGGGTGGCGGCGAACTCCTCCAGGAGCTCAAGCCGCTTACGAGCCGAGACGAACCGACCGCACATGCGCCCTTCCCTACGTCGCCCGGCGGAAGCCGGATTGAAGCTTTTTTGCCACAAAGCGACACCGTCAAACGCGCGGCGTCCTCCCGGTAAACCCTCTAATGCCGTCGTGCGCCGAAAATATTTCTTTGGCCGCCGTCAGGATTAACGGATTCATCCTCACCCGCAACAGCCGATACCCTCAAGCCTATGAACTCCGGACGGTGGTATGCCCCCGCGGCGCGGGAACCGGTCGCGAGCGCGGCGGGCACGACCGTCCCCGGCTTCGCCACGCTCCGGCAGGGGCTCGTCTCGGGAGCAGGGTCCTGAGGCAGCGACCGGGCTACCGCGACGAGGACGACGTCCGGGTACGCGCGGGCCGCGGCTCCAAGCCGCGGACCCGGCGGCGCCCGGCGCACGAGTCCGCGCCGGAGGCGTTCGTCGTCAGCGTTGACCGGGGCCGGTACGGGTGCGTGCTGCAGGACACCGGGGACACCGGGGACAACCCGGGCGCCGAGCGCCTGGTCACCGCCATGAAGGCCCGCGAGCTTGGCCGGGGCTCGGTCGTCGTCGGCGACCGGGTCGCCCTAGCCGGCGACGTGTCCGCGAGCGCGGGGACGCTCGCCAGGATCGTGCGCGTCGCGGAGCGGAGCAGCGTGCTGCGCCGCTCCCCCGACGACACCGACCCGCTGGAGCGGGTCATCGTCGCCAACGCCGACCAGTTGGTCATCGTCGTCGCGCTCGCCGACCCCGAGCCGAAGACCCGCTTCATCGACCGGTGCCTGGTCGCCGCCTACGACGCGGGCCTCGACCCGCTGCTCGTGCTGACCAAGTCCGACCTGGCCGCGCCGCGCAGGCTCCGCGCGTTCTACCGCCCGCTGGCGATCCCGATGCTGACCACCAGGCAGCCGCTGCCCGCCCAGACGCTCGCCCGGCTCCGCAAGGCGCTTGACGGCCGGGTCAGCGTGCTCATCGGGCAGTCCGGCGTCGGCAAGTCGTCGCTCGTCAACGCCCTGGTACCGGACGCGGGCCGGGCGGTCGGCCGGGTCAACGCGGTGACCGGCAAGGGGCGGCACACGTCGTCCTCCGCCATCGCCCTGCAGCTCCCTCCGTCCGGGAGAGACGCGGGCTGGATGATCGACACTCCGGGGGTGCGCGGCTTCGGGCTGGGCCACGTGACGACCGACCGGGTCGTCGAGGCATTCGGCGACCTCGCCGAGGGAACGGCGGCGTGCCCGCCGGGCTGCGACCACCTGTCCGCGGGCTGTGCCCTCGACGAGTGGGCCGCCGCGCACGACGCCCAGGCCCGGCTGGAGTCCCTGCGCCGCCTCCTGCGGAGCCGCGAGTCCGCCGAGCCCTCGCAGTAAGCGGTAGCAGTAAGCGGTACAGGGCGGCGCGGACCACGTGCCGGCCCACCGCCGGCGAGCGAGCGGGCCGCTCAGTCCCCGGTCGGCACCGTGCCACCGGAGCGCCAGTAGGTGCCGTCCGGGGTGCGGGACAGCAGGTCTTCGTCGACCAGGTAGCGGCGCAGCGCCGCGTGGTCGCTGTACAGGGCCTTGAGCACCTCGTTGACGGCGAGTTCCGGGTAGCGGCGACCCGGTTCGAAGGCCTGCGCGACCCGGTCGAGCAGCAGCAGGCGCGCCGTCCGCTTGGCCGGCATGGCGGAAATCCGGCCGTCCCTGACGAACGGGCGGAGCTGGCTGGGCAGGTCACCGAACAGATTCATCGAGGCGATTATGCCACTACCGAGCGTCAGATTGCGGCGCACCGAATTCTCCGCTGGTCACCGCATGCGGGGACCGGTAGCGTTTCGCGGGTGGGAAGCTACGATGACGACCTGCGTTTCGCGCACGTCCTCGCTGACGCCGCTGACGACATCACGGCCAAGCGGTTCCGTGCGCTGGACCTGACGGTGGAGACCAAGCCCGACCTCACCCCGGTCTCCGACGCCGACCGGGCGACGGAGGATTCGCTGCGCAACATCCTGCGCAGGTCACGGCCACGGGATGCGGTGCTTGGCGAGGAATCGGGGCAGACGGGCATCGGGCCGAGGCGCTGGGTGCTCGACCCCATCGACGCGACGAAGAACTTCATCCGGGGCGTGCCCGTCTGGGCCACGCTCATCGGCCTGATGGACGGGGACGAGGTTGTCGTCGGCGTGGTCACCGCCCCCGCGCTTGGCCGCCGCTGGTGGGCCGGCAAGGGCGACGGCGCGTGGACCGGCCGGTCGCTGGCCAAGGCCTCGCGCTGCCAGGTATCCCAGGTCACCACGTTGTCCGATGCCTCTTTCTCCTACTCGGGCATCGGCGGCTGGGCCGAGACTGGCAGGCTTGACGGGTTCCTCTCGCTGAGCCGTGCGGTGTGGCGGACCAGGGGATTCGGCGATTTCTGGTCGCACATGCTGGTCGCCGAGGGCGCGGCGGACGTCTCGGCGGAGCCCGAGGTATCGCTCTGGGACCTGGCGGCGCTGCAAGTGATCGTGCAGGAGGCCGGCGGCCGGTTCACCAACCTCGCGGGGGTCGCCACCCCCGACGGCGGCAGCGTCGTGTGCACCAACGGCCACCTTCACGAGGAGGTCCTGGCTCATCTCGGCGGCGGCATGCAACCGTTATTAACAGAGCCGCCCGTCTATGTCGCCCGGGCGGACGGCGCGCTACTCTGGTGGGAGGCGCCGCTGTTGTAACGTGGGGTATTCTTCAGTGATTTGCAGCGCGGTCTCAACGCTTGAAGGAACAATCGATTTCGCGGGGGACGGGCTCCCCCGCGGCAGGTCGCCGGGCGGCGAGTTCCCGCTCTAACCGCCCGGCCCGCGCCCGGTTGGTTTCCCCGGCCGTCCGGGCGCCGCGGCGCCTGGTCCGGCACATTCCCCCGTCCAGTCCGGGCCAGGCGCCGTCCTAACGGCCGCCGCCTATCCACCCGTCCCGGCTGGCCGAGGTCCGAACGACCAAGGTCGCCAGCCGGCCGCTGGCTGGTCACGTGCCAGAAGGGCGATCGGTAGCATGGTGGCTGATAGCCGCGCTGCCTGTTTTCGTCACCGCCCGGAGGATGTGACCTGATGCTCGATCGGACCACGATCGACCTGCTGTTCCCGCCAGACCTGCCCGGACCCGCAGAGTGGGAAAGCCGTTATCCTCCGCGTGAGCTGCCGGCCGGCGCGGAAGTCACCCGACTCGGGCCGTCGCCGACCGGATTCGTGCACATCGGCACTGTCTACGTGGGGATGCTGGACCGGGACGTCTCGCATCGCAGCGGCGGTGTATTCCTGGTCCGCGTCGAGGACACGGACCAGTCCCGTGAGGTTGAGGGAGCGCTGGCCCAGTTCGACCGCGCGTTCGCCTACTTCGGCACCGCCCCCGACGAGGACGACGCGTGCGGCCGGTACGGACCGTACCGGCAGTCGCAGCGGTCCGCGATCTACCACAGTTACGCCCGCGAACTGCTGCGCGAGGGCAAGGCGTACCTGTGCTTCGCCACCGAGGAGGAACTGGCGGCCAGCCGGGCGCGGCAGCAGTCGCTGAAGGTGCCGACCGGCTACTACGGCGAGTGGGCGCCGTGGCGGGACGCGGCCGACGCGGACGTGCTGGCCGCGCTCGCGGCGCAGCGGCCCTACGTGGTGCGTTTCCGTTCGCCCGGGGTCCGCGGTGCCCGGGTAGAGTTCACCGACGCCATCCGCGGCGCGCTTTCTTCCGAGGACAACTACAACGACGTGGTGATCCTGAAGTCCTCGGCCACGAGCCTCCGGCTGCCCACGTACCATTTCGCTCATGCCGTCGATGACCACCTGATGCGGGTCACGCTGGTCATCCGGGGCGAGGAGTGGCTGTCATCGGTCCCGATGCACCTTCAGCTATTTCGCGCGCTGGGTTTCGAACCTCCCGCCTACGCGCACATCGCGCCTTTGATGAAGCAGATTCCGGGTGGCAAGCGGAAGCTGTCGAAGCGCAAGGACCCCGAGGCCGGAGTCGACGCCTACATCCAGGCCGGCTTCCCCGCGCCCGCGGTCATGTACTACCTGCGCGGGCTGGCCAACGGGCGCCTGGCCGAGATGCCCCTGCCCGAGGCACTGGCCGCGCCGATCAACCTGGCCGAGTGCGGCGGCGCCGGGCCGCTGATCGACCTGGTCAAACTCGAGGACATCAGCGCGGACTACATCGCGACACTGAGCGGCCCGGACATCGCGGCCCAGATGAGGGCGTGGGCGGCCGAGTTCGACGGGGAGTTGGCCCGGGTACTGGCTGACGAGCCGGAGCGCGCGATCGCCGGGCTGGCCGTGGAGCGCGATGGCGTGCCGAACCCGCGCAAGGACCTGCGTAAGTGGTCGGACTTCCGGTCCGCCTACGGCTTCTTTTTCCCCGCGCTGTTCACGCTCGTGCGGCCGGGCGACGAAAGGCTGGGCGGACTCGACACCGCCCTGGTGAGCAGGTTCGCAGCCGACTTCGTGGCCAGCTACCAGGAGTTCGACGACGCACAGGAGTGGTTCGCCCAGATCAGGGACCTCGCGGTAAAGCACGGCTTCGCCGCGAGCGCCAAGGAGTACAAGAGCGACCCGGGCGCGTACGTCGGCTCTATCCGGGAGGCGTCCCAGGTCATTCGCGTCGCGCTGACCGGATCGACGCGCAGCCCCGACCTGTACGCCGTGGCGGCCGCGCTTGGCCCGGCCGAGGTGCTGCGCCGGGTCGGGGCGCTCACCGGCCCGGCCACCTGACCGTCGCGACAGCGACCGTGCCCACCGCCGCAAAGCACCGCCGCAAGGCACCGCCGGCGGCGCGTGGACGCGGGTCGAACTGGTGGGCGATAATGGCGGGGTGGGTGACCTTCTTACCTGGCTTGCCGAGGCCGGGGTGAAGCGAGGGGACCTCGTCGGGCTCCTGGCCGAGGATGACGGGGGCTTTACCGTTGCCGTCGACGGGGCCGAAGCCGCCGGGTCGGCCGCCGAGGTTGCCGCGGCCGAAGAGGCGCTCCGGCCGCGGTGGGCGGTCTGGTCGCAGGCGACCGCGCGCGAGTTGATCCGGGGTGGGGCGCGGCTGGCTACCTGCTGGGATGTCGCCGCCGTGCACCGGCTGCTGTTCGGCGGGTGGCGGGCCGAGGCCGGCTACGCGTGGGCCTGCCTGCACGGGCAGGAGGCGCGGGACGTGCCCGCCGCCGCGGGCGAGCCTGACCTGTTCAGCGTGGCCGCGGACGCTCCCGACGCGCCGGTGCTCGGGGCCGCGGCGGCACTCGCCGCGGCACGGTTGCAGCGTGCCGCCCTGGACGAGCACGCCCTGGACGAGCAAGGGGGCGCTTCCAGGGTCAGCACGGCCCGTTCGGAATCCACCGCCGAGTTGCTGTGCGCGGAGTTGTCCGCCGACGGACTGCCCGTCGACCGGGACGCGGCGGAAAAGCTGCTCGCCGGGATCATCGGACCGCGGCCGCGCGGGGCGGTGGACGCCGCGGCCATCCGGGCCGCGCGGGATGAGCGGGTACTGCGGCACGCGCCCGACGGGGCGGGCGGCGACCTGCGCAGCCCGGCCCAGGTGAAGTCGCTGCTCGCGGCGGCCGGGATCGACGTGCCCGACACCCGCGCCTGGCGGCTTGACGAGTACAAGGACCGCTCGCCCCTGGTCGCGGCGCTGCTCGACTGGCGCAAGGCCGAGCGTATCTCCACCACCTACGGTTACGCCTGGCTCGACGAGCACCTCGGGCCAGACGGACGGCTGCGCGGCGCGTGGACCGGGTCCGACGGGGGCGCGGGCCGGATGACCGCGTCCAGCGGGCTGCACAACATGCCGGCCGTGCTCCGCCAGGCGGTGCTCGCCGAGGACGGTCACCTCTTCGTCCGGGCCGACCTCGGGCAGATCGAGCCCCGGGTGCTCGCCGCCGTGTCGGGCGACGCCGCCCTGGCCGCCGCCACCGCCGCGGACGACATGTACCTGCCGGTGGCGGCGGAACTCGGCGTTGACCGGCCGACCGCCAAGGTCGCGATGATCGCGGCGATGTACGGGCAGACCACCGGGCACGGCGGCGTGGCCGCCCGGCGGATGCGGACCGCCTACCCCGTCGCGATGGGCTACCTCGACGCGGCCGACCGCTCGGCCCGGGCCGGACGGGACCTGCGCACCTACGGCGGGCGCCTGCTCCGGATGTCCGGCGCAAGCACCGACTCCCCGGCCAGGGAGGCCGCCCGCGGCCGGTACGGGCGCAACGCGGTGATCCAGGGCGCCGCCGCCGAGCTATTCAAGATGTGGGCCGTCACGGTCCGGGCCAGGACCGCGCCGCTCGACGCCGGGATCGTGCTCTGCCTGCACGACGAACTGCTCGTCCACGTGCCGGCCGGCCGGGCGGAGCAGGCGGCGGCACTCGTCGGCGGTTGCCTGGCCGAGGCGGCGCGCCGGTGGGCGCCGCACGGCCGGATCCGGTTCATCGCCGACATTACCGTCGCCCGAAGCTGGGCCGAGGCCAAATCTTGAGGCGCCAGTTAACGGGTGCCGCCAGCAGCGTCGCGATACGTCATGTCGCGGCTACCGGCGGCATTCTTGAGTTCGGTCAATGACCGGGAACGGCGGCCGGGCTGGTACGGTTGCCACCAGACAACTCGGGACGGGAGGGGCCTTGGCTGTGCCGCGGTATCGAAGAGTGGTGGTCAAACTCAGCGGCGAGGCGCTCTCGGGGGCCGCCGGAACCGGTGTCGACCCCGCGAGTCTCGCCCGGGTCGCCGACGAGGTGCTGTCCGTGCACAACCTCGGCGTCCAGGTCGCGGTGGTCGTCGGCGGCGGCAATTACTTTCGCGGCCGGATGGCGGAGGGCTGGGGAATCAGCCGGGCCGAGGCGGACAACATCGGGATGCTCGGCACCGTGATGAACGCGCTCATGCTGCGCGGCGCGCTCACCGGGCGGACGGACGCCGAGATCCGGGTCATGACGGCGGTGCCGATGAACAGCGTCGCCGAGCCGTTCATACAGCTCAAGGCCAAGTACCACCTGGAGCGCGGCTTCATCGTCGTGCTGGCCGGAGGCATCGGGCAGCCCTACGTGACCACGGACTACCCGGCCGTGCAGCGGGCGCTCGAGCTCGACGCCGACGCGCTGCTCGTGGCCAAGCACGGCGTCGACGGGGTCTACGACTCCGACCCGAAGCACAACCCGGACGCGCGCCGGTACAGCACCCTGACCTATGAAGAGGCCATCGCGGCCAATATCAGGATCATGGACACCAGCGCGTTCGTTCTGGCCAACGAGCAGTCGCTCACCATGCACGTCTTCGATGTCGGCGCCGTCGGCGTGATGAAGTCGATCTGCCAGGGCGGCGACGACGGCACGAAGATCACCGCGAAGTGACGGCGTAGCCGCCTCAGTTCTCCAGCTTGCGCCAGACCGGACGCGGGATCAGCTTCATCACCGCGGCCAGGCCGGCCAGCGGGGCGGGCACCCACACGACGGACTTGCCGGGGCTGCGCAGCGCGCGGGCGACCGCCGCCCCCACGCCTTCCGGTGTCGTCGCCAGCGGAGCGGGCTTCATGCCCGCGGTCATCTTGCCGGTCACGAACCCCGGCCTGACCAGCAGCACCCGGACGCCGGTGCCGTGCAGGGAGTCCGCGTAGCCGCGGGCGAACGCGTCGAGCGCCGCCTTGGTCGCCCCGTAAACCGAGTTGAACTTGCGCGGCCGGACCGCCGCGACCGAGGACAGCACCACGATCGTGCCGCTGCCGCGGCGGCGCATGGCCGCGCCGAACGCGAGCAGCACGGTGACGTGCCCGGTGAAGTTGGTCTCGATCATGGCCGCGGCGAGCCGCACATCGCGCTCAAGCTCCTCCTGCGGGGTCAGCACGCCGGTCGCGGCGATGACGACGTCGGGCACTCCCCCGGCGCAGACCTCCTCGGCGAACGCCTGGTGCGTCCCGGTCTCCATCGCGTCGTACCGGACGACGGTGACCTGCCCGCGCCGCGACTGGTGCAGCGACTTCCCCGCCGCCTCCAGGCGCTGCGGGTCCCGCCCGGCCAGGATGACCTCGGCGTCGGGCGCGAGGTCCAGGGCGGAGAGCACCGCCAGGCCGATCTCGCTAGTGCCGCCGAGCAGCAGAACTCTCATCAGTTACTCCACGTATAGGCCGACGCAGAACAGTACCAGCCACGCCAGTTCGCAGCACAGCATGATCGCGTCCCGCGTGATCAGGTCTTCCACCGGGCGCACCGTGCGGCGCGCCGTGAGCACGCCGAACCGGATCAGGGCGAACGCCAGGGGCAGCGCCGAGGCCAGGTGCCAGGGCCGCGCCGCGTGGTTCTCGCCGAGCGCCCACATCAGGTAGGTCCCGAGCACGCCGATCCCGATGACCACCTGCCCGGCCCGCAGCATGTTCGGGCGGTACCAGCGCATCACCGGGCGGTGCTTGACCGCGTCGGTCCCCAGGCTCGTCAGCTCGGTGTAGCGCTTGGCCACCGCCACGCCGAGCGCGCCGAGGCTGCACACGAGCAGGAACCACGTGGAGGGCGTCACGTGCGTCGCGGCCGCGCCGCCGAGCAGTCGCAGCACGAACCCCGAGGCCACGATGAGCATCTCGACGTAGGGAACGTGCTTGAGCTTGAACGAGTAAAGGAACGACGAGCACAGGTAGAGCGACGCCGTGGCCACCAGCAGCGGCTCGCGGATCACCACGCCGGCCCCGACCGCGATCAGCGCCGCGAGCACCGCGAGCACGATCGCGTGCTGCTCCGGCAGCGCTCCGGAGGCGATGGGCCGGTTCCGCTTCACCGGGTGCCGCCGGTCCCGCTCGACGTCGGCGACGTCGTTGACGAAGTAGACCGCCGCCGACGCGCAGCCGAAAGCGACCATGGCGACCAGCGCGTACCCGATGCCGCCGTTGCGGCCGAGCGAGGCCCCCGCCAGCGGCGCCGCGAACACCAGCAGGTTCTTCGGCCACTGCCGGGGCCGTGTCGTCCGGAGGACCGCGCGCGACCACCGGGCCGGCGAGAACGCCGGGGCCGCCGCAACGGTCACCGCTGTCTGGGGCCCCGTGTCCTCGCCGGGGGCCGCCGTCTGGTTGAAGGTCACCGCGCGTAGACCGCCGTGAAGTCCCGGGTGGACGGGGTGAGGTAGGAGTACACGCTCGGCTGCTGGCTGGGCAGCAGCGGCACGGCGGTGGGCTGCGTGGTGTTCCCGTGGGTGGTGTACAGGTCGAACTTCATCCAGGCCGGGTTGATGTCCAGCTGCATCCCTTCGACCGCGCCGGCCCGCTGCAGCAGCAGGGCGAGGTCCTTCGCGTCAAGGGCCTGGCCGTAAACGTAGACGATCCGGCCGTCTGCGGTGATACCGAGGCCGGACCGCCACACCCAGTCGCCGCCGCCCAGCGTCGCGCCCCAGTTGGACTGGACGCTCAGGTTCGCGTTGGAAACCGTCTGGCCCTTGTCCACGAGCAGCTTCAGGTTCTGGCGGACGCCTACGATCGAGGAGTTCATCGAGAAGTCCCGGCCCCATTCGCCGATCTTGATCGTGCCGTTCTTGTAGTAGACGACCGACGCGGCCCCGTTGACCAGGGCGCCGTGGTAGACGCCGTTGAGGTAGAAGCCGCCCTCGGCGCTGTCCAGCTTGAACCCGCCGTTGAACGTGGCAAGCAGCCCGCTGTACTGCCCCTGTGGAATGTAGTTGGGCACGCCCCAGTTGGCGGCGCCGGGATCCTCGGTGCCGGGCCGCAGCGAGAACTTGACCAGCCGCTGGTCGAAGGACGCGATGCCGTTGGAGTACGAGGTGTACTGGCCGCCGTCCCGCAGCAGCGTGGTGAGCACCGCCGGGTAGCCGTTGACCTTCTCCACCACGCGCCACTGGCCCTCGCCGGGCAGCGCCGGGCCAGCCGCGAGCGGCTTCAGCGAGGCCGGGATGTCGGGCACGAACCCCTTGGCGCCCTTGCTCGCCTTGACCGGGGTGACCGCCTGGCCGCTTGGCACGGCATAGCTGATGTTCGGCTTGCCGCCGCTCTTCGGCGGGCTGTAGGTCAGCCACTCGCCGAACGTCACGACCGGGCCGAAGCCGTGGTCCCTGAACCACTCCGCGGCGTTCGCGAGCTGGCTCTGGCCGGTGTTCTTAAAGGTCGCCTGGCCGAGGGAGACCGCGCACACGAGCAGGAAGACCGCGATAATTCCGCTGCAGATGCGCGCGGCCGGGCGGCGGAACAGGCGGCGGGTGCGGCGGAACCGGACCTTGCGCCGCGGCGGGAGGCCACGCGGAGGCTGACCGGAAGGTCCCGGGTCGCCAGGCCGCCGACCCGGGACTCGGGTACCGCTCCCAGGCCGGCGCGGCTCCTCGTACCTGCGCATGTTCCCGCGAGGTCGCTCGCCGGCGTAACCGCGCGAACCGTAGTCCTGAACCGCGTACCCGCCGTCACCGTATTCGCCGCCACCCTGCGCGTCGTAGGACTGCCGGCCGTTGTAGGACTGCCAGTTCCCGTAGTCAGGCTCGCTGTCCGGCGAACCGGAGACTGGCCCGCCTCCGGACATCCTCCGCGCCATAACCGCATACCTCCCGCATCGTCCAGTCCCGCAGGGAAGCTATCCAAAAGGAAGCGTCGCAACCCAGTAGCCCCACTGTGCGTTCACAACCTCAGCAGTAGCTCTGTTACCCCGCTTCCCGCGTTATGTATGCGGGAGCACAGAGCGTGCCCCGTGCTAGATGTCAGAATATGCGGTCGGTCATCCGGTGCGGGCTGATCTTCAGGTGGTTGTCCCAATCTGAAGCCCTGATTTCCCGCAGCGCCAGCTTTCTGGTGGCCGCGTCCATCCGGTCGATGAACAGCACGCCGTCCAGGTGGTCCGTCTCGTGCTGCAGGCAGCGGGCGAGGACCTGCGTCCCCACGACCTGAACCGGGTCGCCGCGGTCGGTGAAGCCCCTGGCCACCGTGTTCAGCCGCCGCTTCACGTCGTAATAGACGCCGGGGAAGGACAGGCACCCCTCCTCGCCGTCCTGCTCCTCCTCGTCGGGGAACTCAAGCAGCGGGTTCACCAGGTAACCCCGCTCGCTGCCGACCGCGTAGGCGAACACCCGCAGCCCCACGCCGATCTGCGGCGCGGCCAGACCCGCGCCCTGCGCGTCGTCGAGCGTCTGGGTCAGGTCCTTGACCAGAGAGCGGAGTTGCTTGTCGAAGTCGGTGACGGGCTCGGCGGGCGTGCGCAGGATCGGGTCGCCGAACAGCCGGATGTCGCGGATTGCCATGACTTGAGGGTAGCCCGCGCCGCCGACGGGACCCGGTTCCCGCTCCATGACGGGACCGTCCATGACGGGACCATGGCGGAGATCCAGGTCTCGCCCGTGACGGCCGCGCAGGCGGCGGATCCGCTCACCGGGCCTGCTCCGCCTGCCCCGGGCGCGGCGGCCCCTCCTTGACCAGCAGCGCGGCGGCGTTGTCGTGCAGGATCGCCGCCTGCTCGGCGTCGGTGAAGCCGAGTTCCGCGACGCCGCGGATGGCGGCCAGCGGGTCGTCCACCGGGTAGTCGCTGCCGAACACCACGCGGTCGATGCCGACCTTGCGCAGCACCCAGGCGAACTGCTCGGCGAACGGGCCGCCCGCCAGCATTGGCCCGGTGACCGAGATGTCGATCCACACGTTCCGCGCCCAGCCCGGGTAGCGGGCGAGGACGTCGTAGACGAGCAACTGCGGGAACCCCGGGCCGTGCGCGTGGGCGAGGATCAGCCTGGCCTCGGGCACCGCCGCCGCGAGGTCGGCGAACTTGCCCGGCTGGTTGGCGTCCCACGGCGAGTAGGCGTCGAACAGGAGCGGCAGCCCCCGGGCTGCGGCCGCCCGGACCACCGGGAGCACCTCGGGCCCGGCCACGTCGAAGTGCTGCGTGTTCGGGTGCAGCTTGAGCCAGGCCGCGCCCGCGGCGGCGACCCGGTCGATCTCCCGGAGCGCGGACAGCCCGTCGGCCGGGTGCACCGAGCACACCGGGAAGAAGAAGCCGCCCGAGTCCTCGGCGAGCCTCAGGACCGCGCTATTGCGGGCCCGGGTTCTGGCCAGGTCGTCCTGGTGCGCAATTGTGATCGCGGCCGCGCGCCTGACCTGCGAACCGCTCACGATCGCCCGATACGCCTGCGGCGGGTGCGGAACGGCCACGATCTGGCCTGCCGGGTCGAGCATCGGGTGCGTGTGTCCGTCGATGATGGGTCCCTCATACACGGAACCTGACCATAACAGCGCAATTGCATGAGTATCGGCCGTCGTTAGACGCTTGTGACTGTCACTCGCCGTGTCCTAGGCAAAACGGATGGCCGGCCGCAATCACAGCCCCATGTCCTTCGCGATGATGGTCTTCATCACCTCGGAAGTCCCGCCGTAGATGCGGTTGACCCGGTTGTCCGCGTACAGGCGGGCGATCGGGTACTCGTTGATGTAGCCGTAGCCGCCGTGCAGTTGCAGGCAGCGGTCGATCACCCGGCTGGCGACCTCGGTGCAGAACAGCTTGGCCGACGCGGCCTCGGCGGCGGTCAGCTCGCCGGCGTCGTGCGCCTCCAGGGCGCGGTCGGCGACAGCCTGGGCGGCGTCGACCTCGGCCTTGCAGGCGGCGAGCTCGAACTTGGTGTTCTGGAACGAGGCGACGGACTTGCCGAAGATGTTCCGGTCCTGGGTGTACCGCTTCGCGAGCTCCACCGCGGCGGCGGCCTGGGCGTAGGCGCCGTAGGCGATGGCGAGCCGCTCCTGCGGCAGGTTCTGGCCCAGGTAGGAGAAGCCCTTGTTCTCCGCGCCGAGCAGGTCCTCGGCCGGGACCTGGACGTCACTGAAGGCCAGCTCGGCGGTGTCGGAGACGCGCAGGCCGAGCTTGTCGAGCTTGCGGCCGACGGTGTAGCCCGGGGACTTGGTGTCGACCACGAGCAGCGAGATGCCGTAGCGGCGGTCGTCCGGCTTCTGCGGCGCGGTGCGGGCGCAGACGATCACCCGGTCCGCGTTCACCCCGCCGGTGATGAACGTCTTGGCGCCGTTGAGCACGTAGTGGCTGCCGTCCGCCGAGAGCTTCGCGGTCGTCTTCATGCCGGCCAGGTCCGAGCCGGTGCCCGGCTCGGTCATCGCGATGGCGAACATCGTCTCAGCGGACATGAACTTCGGCAGCCACCGCTTCTTCTGCTCCTCGGTGCCGAGCTTGAGGATGTAGGGCAGGCACAGCGCCACGTGCACGCCGGAACCGCCGAAGCTGACCGCGGCCCGGGCGGTCTCCTCGGACTCGATCGCGCTGTACTTGAAGGACGTGATCCCGGCGCCGCCGTACTCCTCGGGCACCTCGATGCCGAACAGCCCGAGCTCCGCCAGCTTGTAGTAAAACTCGCGCGGCACGATGCCCGCGTCGTACCAGTCGTCGTAGACCGGCACGACCTCGGCCTGGATGAAGTTCCGCAGGTTCTCGCGGAATGCCTCGTGGTCCTCGTTGAACACGGTACGACGCATGCTGCTGCTCCTCACTGCCCTGAACGCCCGCTAGAGGTCTTGCCCCCGATGCGCTCGCGAGATGCGACCGCGAGCGCATGACCCGATGTTACTCACCAGTAAAACGCACGGCGGCGGCACCCCGCGCATCCGCCGCGCCGCTCACCGCCACGGGCAACCAGACGAGTCTTCCGAACGGGCCGCCGCTTCGCCCGCCAGGCCCCGTGCCCGCCACCCCGGGCCACGCCCCCGGTCAGCGGACAGCGTGGCCCGCCGTGCGCTGCCACGCGCGGCGACGAACCGTTCGGCATGATGATCTTAGGTTTTGGGCCGTTGATCCGGGCCCCGGCGGGTGACCGGCGCAGTGGTCGGGGCGGCCGAGTACTCGCCGATCCACTCGTCCTTCCAGGCGTGGTCGTACTGCTGCTCGTTGCAGCTCGGCCGGTAGACCGCGACTAGCTCGCGGGTGATCTGCTCGCGGTGGGCGGCCGTCCCGCCGGGCACCTCGTAGGTGCAGACGTAGACCTTCCACTTGGAGCCGGCGCGCGAGATCCAGCAGGCGGCCCGCGGGTGCTTGAACGGAAAGCCGGCCGCCGACAGGTCGTCGGCGTGGCCGGCGTACACGACCGCGTACTGCTCCGGCTTCCGGTCCGGCTCCGGCTTGTACATGACGGCGTACACGGCGGCGGTCCGCGGCGGCGTCCAGCCGCCGAGCAGGCGCGGGCCCTCGAACGGGTAGCCGGCCAGCGAGCCGAGGCGGATCATGGATGCTCCTTAGTTCGCCGTCGGCAGCAGGTCCGCGAGCTCTTCCAGGCTGGCGAGGTCGTGGCCGGACAGCAGCAGGTCGATATGCGGCGCCGCCACCATCATGCCCAGCGTGCTCGGCCGGAAATCCGGGTTGTCGCCCTTGTGCGGGTTCAGCCAGACGATGCGGTGGCACAGCCGCCTAAGGCGCTCCATCGCCGTCGCGAGGGCGTCCGGGTCGCCCCGGTCGAGCCCGTCGGAGCAGATCACCACGACCCCGCCCCGGCACAGGCCGCCCCTGCCCCACTTCCTGATGAACTCCTCCAGGGACTCGCCGATCCTGGTGCCGCCGTCCCAGGTGTTGACGGCGCGCGCCGCCTCGTCGAGCGCGCTGTCGACCCGGTGGTGCGTCAGTTCCCTGCTGATGCGGGTCAGCCGGGTGCCGAAGACGAACACCTCGACCCGGGCCGCGGCGTGCCTGGCCGTGTGGGCGAACTGGAGCAGGTGCCTGGAGTAGTCGGTCATCGAGCCGGAGACGTCGAGGATGAGGATCAGCGGCCGCAGCTTCGTCTTGCGCTCGGCGAAGAACAGCTCGCCCGGCGGTTCGCCGTGCGTGCGCAGCGCGGCCCTGATCGTCGCGCGCAGGTCGGGGGCGGTGCCCTTGGCGGCCGGCCGCGTCTTGATCCGGCGGGTGCGGCGCCGTGGCGGGGTCAGCCGCATCCGGCGCATGATCCGGCGCAGGGCGGCGAGTTCTTCCGGGGTGCACGCGGTAAAGGAGCGGTGCTTGAGCGCGTCCACGTTGGAGGCCAGCCAGCCGAGGGACGGCCGCTCCTCCTCGCTGCCCTCCGGCCCGGGCTCGGTGCCCGGCATGACGAGGGCGGCCTCCTTGACGGACTTCGGCCGCAGGGTCAACTGGCCCTGCGCCGGGGCGCCTTCGTCGAGGAAGTACCTGCGGAACGCCCGGTCGTACCCGGGGGCGTCCTCGTGGCGGCTGACGAGGGTGGCCTTCCCCGCCCAGTACAGGTCGACCAGGTCGGCCGGGTCGAGGAGGGTCGCGGTCATGGACTCGAGATAGGTGAGGACGTCGCCGGTGCCGACCTTGAGGCCCGCGGCCCGCAGTTCGGCGGCGAAGCCGATGAGGACGCCGGAGAACTGGTCCTGGTGCCGCCCCGGTCGTTCACCCACCGGAGATGATCTCCGCGAGGTTCTCCCGGACCAGGTCCAGGTCGTCGCGGTCCTTGACCACCGCGCCGAGCGTGTCGCCCGCCGCGTCGCGGGTCAGGTCCGTCTCGCCGAGCACCTCCAGCGTGCGCACCCAGTCGATCGTCTCGGCGACCCCGGGCGGCTTGGTCAGGTCAAGTTCCCGCAGCCGGTGGACGGCGCTGACCACCTTCCTGGTGAGCTGCTGCGACGCGCCGGGCTCGCGGAGCCGCACGATCTCCGCCTCGCGTTCCTGCGACGGGTAGCCGATCCAGTGGTAAAGGCAGCGCCGCCGCAGGGCGTCGTGCAGTTCCCTGGTCCGGTTGGAGGTCAAGATGACGACGGGGCTGGTTTCCGCCCTGATCGTGCCCAGTTCCGGAATGCTGATCTGGAAGTCGGACAGGACCTCGAGCAGGAACGCCTCGAACTCGTCGTCGGCCCGGTCGATCTCGTCGATCAGCAGCACGGCCTCCTCCCCGCGCCTGACGGCTTCCAGCAGCGGCCGCTCAAGCAGGAACTTGGGCCCGAACAGCTGGTCGACGGACCGTTCGTCGGCGGCCTCGGCCTGCGAGAGCGCCCTGATCTGCAGCATCTGGCGGGCGTAGTCCCACTCGTACAGCGCCTGCCCGGTGCTGATGCCCTCGTAGCACTGGAGCCTGATGAGCGTGCGGCCGTAGGTCGCGGCGAGCGTCTTGGCGATCTCGGTCTTGCCGACGCCGACCTCGCCTTCGAGCAGCACGGGCCTGCGCAGCGAGAGCGACACCAGCATGGTGGTGGCGAGCCCGCGGTCGGCGAGGTAGCCGCCCGCGTGCAGGCTGCCGGTCAGCTCGGTTACCGTCGTTGGGTAGTCCACGGGGCGGATAGCGTCCGTTTCCTAGCGGCTGGTGCCGGGGGCTTGGGTCTTTTCCGGGCGAAGGATGAGGTCGGCCACGCTGCCTGCGGTGCCGAGCTTGCCCTCGCGCTCCAGCCTCGCCCGCCACGCCGTGATGCGGCCGGCCCCGTCGCCGGCCGCGTAGTCGTCGAAGCCGACGCCGGCGTCGGTCATCTTCTTGCAGTGCGACTCGCAGCTGTCGTCGAGGTCGGCGACGCTCTGCGCCTGCGCGTGCCAGACATCCCGCAGCACTTCAAGTGCCTCCGCGCGCTCTGCACCCATGACGAATGGCCCTCCTATCCGTAGCCGAGCGGTTAGCCGACTCTAACTCCGGCCGGCCGGGAAGACGAGTCCGGATTAAGAGATGACTTAATCCTGCGTGCCGCCGAAGGCACCCGGGTCGCCGACGCTCGCGCTGGCGCCGCGTAGGCACGCCAGAACATGACGGTCCCTGCCGCACCGGAACGTCTGTCCGCGTGCCTCGGATAGGGTGCCAGCGTGGATAGTGCATACCGGGCGCGGCGGACTTGCATGTCGGTGCCGGCCAGCAGCGAGCGGTTCCTCGCCAAGGCGCGGGAACTGGCCGTCGACGAGGTGATGCTCGACCTGGAGGACTCGGTCGCGCCCGAGGCCAAGCCGGCCGCGCGGGAGCTCGCGACCCGGGCGCTGGCCTCCGGCGGGTGGGACGGGAAGCTCGTCGCGGTGCGGGTCAACGACGTCACCACGCCCTGGGCTTACCAGGACGTCATCGCGGTGGTCGAGGGTGCCCCGGGTGCCGTCGACTCGCTGATCCTGCCGAAGGTGAGCGATCCCGGCGCCGTCGTCTTGCTCGACGTGCTGCTCAGCCAGCTTGAGCGCGCCGCCGGCCTGGAGCAGGGACGGATCGGCATCGAGGCGCAGATCGAGGACGCGGCCGGCCTCGCGGCGGTCGAGGCGATCGCGGCGGCGTCGCGGCGGCTCGTCTGCCTGGTCTTCGGCCCCGCGGACTTCATGGCCTCGATCGGGATGCGCTCGCTCACGGTGGGCGGGCAGCCCGCAGGCTACGCGTTCGACGCGCACCACTACCCGCTGATGCGCATGCTGGTCGCCGCCAAGGCCCGGGGCCTGCAGGCGATCGACGGCCCGTACGCCAAGATCCACGACGCGGACGGGCTGCGCGCGGCCGCGTCCAGCGCCGCCGCGCTCGGCTACGACGGCAAGTGGGTGCTGCACCCCGGCCAGGTGGGCATCGTCAACGACGCGTTCACCCCGGCGGCCGGCGACTACCAGCGGGCGGTGCGGATCCTGGACGCCTACGGGCGGGCCACGTCCGTAGACCGGCGCGGCGCGGTCATGCTGGACGGCGAGATGATCGACGAGGCGTCCCGCAAGCTCGCGCTGGCGATCGTGGCGAAGGGCAACGCGGCCGGCTTGTAACGGCAGGGACTGGCGTGTATGCCGGTGTTAGCTAACGCGGACGGAGTGCAGGATGAGCGACGCAGTGGGTGCCAGCCCGCGGGTGACCGTCACGGTGGCCGACGGGGTGGCCGACGTCCGGCTGAACCGGCCCGAGAAGCGCAACGCACTCGACCCGGCGATGTTCGAGGCGCTCGTGACGGCCGGGGAGGGGCTGAAGGCCCGGCCCGGGCTGCGGGCGGTGGTGCTGTCCGGGGAAGGGCCCGACTTCTGCGCCGGGCTTGACTTCGCCTCCTTCCAGGCGATGCGCTCCGGGGAGCGGCTGTCCGCGAGCGTCCGGCTCCCGGCCGCCGCGGGCCCGGCCAAGGCGGCCGGGCAGCGGGCCTGCTACGTCTGGGCCGAGCTTCCGGTGCCCGTCATCGCGGCGCTGCACGGCAACGCGCTCGGCGGCGGGCTGCAGGTCGCGCTCGGGGCGGACATCCGGATCGTCGCGCCCGGCGCCCGGCTCGGGCTGCTCGAGGTGACCTGGGGCCTTGTCCCCGACATGACCGGCACCCAGCTCGTGCCCGAACTGGTCGGCCGGGACGTGGCCAAGGAGCTGATCTACACCGGGCGCGTCGTCAGCGGCGAGGAGGCCGTGGCGATCGGCCTGGCGACGCGCACCGCCCCCGACCCGCTCGCCGCGGCCCGCACCCTGGCGAGGGAGATCGCCGGGCGCAGCCCGCACGCGATCCGGGCGGCGAAGCGACTGCTCGACCTCGCCGGGCGCACCAGCCTTGAAGCGGGCTTCGCCGCCGAGCAGGAAGAGATCCGCGCGCTGATCGGGAGCCCGAATCAGGCCGAAGCGGTGGCCGCCCGTTTCGGCAAGCGCGACCCGGTCTTCGCCGAGGCGGAGGCCTCGGACTGGTAGCCGGGCTGGACAGGCCGGCTGGCGGACCGAAATGAAGGTGCCGAACGGTTCGCTGGTTCCCGTGGCTCGTAACTTATAGGATAGGCATCGCTACATTGCCGACAACGCAGGCATGGCGTTCGGCGGAATGCCTGGCTGCCCAGCACGGCCGCGGGTGCCCGAGTTACCGGCCTACCGACATCGGAGCAGTGATGAGTACCGCCGCGACCAGCGGAGCAGCGCCAGGCTACGGCGGGCAGGAGCCCGCGGGCGAGGCGACGGTGCTCCGCATGCTGCTCGGCGCCCAGTTGCGCCGCCTGCGGGAGGCGGCCGAGATGCCGGCGGAGAAGGCCGGGTACGAGATCCGGGCCTCGCGCTCCAAGATCAGCCGGATGGAGACCGGGCGGGTCGGGCTCAAGCTCCGCGACATCGAGGACCTGCTCACCCTGTACGGGGTAACCGGCGAGAAAGAGCGGGACAAGGTGCTCTCGCTGGCCAGGCGGTCCCGGGAGCGGGAATGGTGGACGCAGTACACCGACATCCTGCCCGGCTGGTTCGAGACCTACCTCGGCCTCGAGTCCGCGGCCACCTCCATCCGCAGCTTCGAGAGCCAGTTCGTGCCCGGCCTGTTCCAGACCGAGGCCTACGCCCGCGCCGTGACCAGGCTCGGCCACCAGACCGCGCCGGCCGAGGAGATCGAGCGCCGGGTCGGACTGCGACTCAAGCGCCAGGAACTGCTGGTCCGGCGGCAGCCGCCGCGGATCTGGGCGGTGATGGACGAGGCGGTGCTGCGGCGGTCCATCGGCGGCGCTCCGGTGATGCGCGCACAGCTCGAGCGCCTGGTCGAGGCGGCGCGGCGACCGGGCGTGACCTTGCAGGTGGTCCCGTTCGCCTGCGGCGGTCATGCCGCGGCGAGCGGCTCGTTCTCGATCCTGCGCTTCGCGGAGCGCGACCTGCCGGACGTGGTTTACCTGGAACAGCTCACCAGTGCCCTCTACCTGGACCAGCGCGCGGACGTCGAGCACTACCTCGAGGTCGCGGACCAGCTCAGCGGCGAGGCGCTGCCCCAGGCGGAGACGGCACTTTTCATCCAGCAGGTCGCCCAGGAGACAGGAAGCGCAGCGCGATGAGCACCGGCGAGAAGGCACAGCGCGGCACCAGCACCACGGGGCCGCTGCCGTTCGACACCACGATGGCGAACCAGGCACGGGTGTACGACTACCTGCTTGGCGGCAAGGACAACTACGAGGCCGACCGGGTGGCCACCGATCAGGTGCTCAAGATCTGGCCGGGAATGGCCGCCACCGCCCGCGCCAACCGGGCGTTTCTCAGCCGGGCCGTCCGTTACCTGACCGCCGAGGCGGGGATCCGCCAGTTCCTGGACATCGGCACCGGCATTCCCACCGCGGGCAACACCCACGAGGTCGCGCAGTCGATCGCGCCCGACGCCCGAGTGCTCTACGTGGACTACGACCCGATCGTCCTGGCGCACGCCCGGACGCTGCTGACCAGCAGCGCGGCGGGCGCCACCGAGTACATCGAGGCGGACCTGAGGGACACCGGCACGATCCTTGACCGGGCCGGGGAGATACTTGACCTCTCCCGGCCGGTGGCGATCACGATGCTCGCCCTGCTGCACGCGATCTCGGACTCCGACCGCCCGTACGCGATCGTGGACCGCCTGCTGGACGCCATGCCGTCCGGCAGCTACCTCGCCATCTCCCACGGCGCCTCGGACCTCCTCGACGAGCAGACGATGCAGGGCATCGACGACTCCTGGAACGGCCGCATCCAGCAGCAGTTCACCTGGCGCAGCCGCGAGCAGGTGGCCCGGTTCTTCGCCGGCACGGACCTGGCGGAACCCGGCCTGGTCCCGGTGGACCAGTGGCGGCCCGACCTGGGTCCCGCCGGAGAGGGCCAGGCGGCCGGGTGGGGTGCGGTCGGCCGCAAACGATGACCGGGCCGAGCGGCTCGGGAAAGTCGCCCCCCGGCAAGCCACCGTGAAGATGACAAAGATGTCATCCGGCTGCGCCGGGGCATCGGCACGCGGCGGATTATGCTGCCTCGTATGCCCGACGTGGACCATGCGCAGGAAGCTTCCCCGGAGCAGACCGCTCTCGTGCCGGCAGGCGCTTCGCGGCGGGGCATGCGGGCGTTCTGGGCGGCCCTGGCCGCCATCATCCTGGCCGGCGCGGCGGTCATCACGGTCGTCGCCGTCGTGCACGCCCGCAGCGGGCCGTCGCTGGCCCGCCCCGAAGGCGTCCCGGCCAGCGTGAGCGACGCGCAGATCAACCTGATGGGCCTGTCCCCGGTCCCGGTGAGCCCCGCGCCCGGATTCACGCTCACCGACCAGGAAGGGCGCACCCTGTCCCTGTCGTCGCTGCGCGGCAAGGTCGTGGTCCTGGAGTTCATGGACCCGCACTGCACCGACATCTGCCCGATCGTGTCGCAGGAGTACGTCGACGCCTACCGCGACCTCGGCCCACTGGCCCGCCAGGTCGTGTTCGCCGCCGTCAACGTGAACCAGTACCACGCCGCGGTCGCCGACATGATGGCCTACTCCCGCGAGCAGCAGCTGACCACGATCCCCAGCTGGCACTTCTTCACCGGCCCGCTCCCGGATCTGCGCAAGGTCTGGGACGGCTACCAGATCACGGTGCAGGCAACTGGCCCGACGGCCGACATCGTGCACACCTCCGCCGTGTACTTCATCGACCCGGCCGGCCGGGAACGGTTCGTCGCCGCGCCCATGGCCGACCACACATCCTCTGGCGCCTCCTACCTCCCCGCCGGGCAGCTCACCGCCTGGGGCCAGGGCATCGCCCAGGTCGCCCGCACGCTGCTGGGCTAGGGGCCTTGCCCGAATCCGGGGCTAACGGCGCGCCGGCTATGTCGGCTGCGCCAGCCGCGACAAGCGCGGTGACGGGGTCGTGGTCGGCCTCCAGGGCTTCGCGCGCGCACCCCGGTGCGGGCGGCGGCCTTGTCCGTCAACGGTTCCCGTTCCCCGCCAGGGCCCCGCCATGGTCGAAGTCGGGGATAGCCCCGCGTTGGCGGGTTGGTAGCAGGCCCATGCGGTACGCTTAGGCGGAACGGTCAGAACGCCGCCCGGGAAGACTTAGGGGAACGTTTTGGCTGTTCAGACTGCCCCGATAGCTCAGTGGATAGAGCGACCGCCTCCTAAGCGGTAGGCCGCGCGTTCGAGTCGCGCTCGGGGCGCAGGTCAGAAGGGGTACCGGAAGCAGAGCGGCGGATTCGTGCCCGCCGCGTGCCAGATGGCTTGGCGGGCTTCTTGGACTTGGCGAGTTCGGCGGTTGCGGCCTTGCCGACCGCATCGGCCAGGGCGGGAAGCCAGACGCGGCGGCTGCGTCCAGGGACGGTGCCGGACCGGAACCCCGAAGCGCGCGTGACTGGTCTCACGCGGCACGCACGGCCGACCCGGTCCACGGACCAGAATCAGACGGAAGCGCGCTTCGCGTGCTCCCGTTACCTCTTCCTGCCGACCGCGCACCACAGGGAGGACCGTTCCGCGCCGGCTGTCCCGGGCTCTGGACGCCATTCCTCGACCCGCACGAGGCCCGGGTCCACCAGGTCCGTGCCCGCGAAGAACCGCGCCACCTGCTCACGGGTGCGGTACGTGAGCTCCTGCTGGGCCGTGCGGTCGATGATGTCCTCTAGGTTCCGCAGCGTGGTGTCGAACGGCAGCGGCCCGATCGCGCTTCCGCTCCGCGCCGCTGTCTCGTCGGTGGTCATCTCGGCGCCTTTCTGCGCAGGTTCCGTGGTCGATCTGCTCGAGAAGCGGATGGTGTCGGCGAGAGTCAGGCCCTGGCCGCTGAGCTGGTCGGCGACCTCGAGATAGTGTTCGACGTCTTGGCGCTGGTCCCGAGCTGCTCAGCGTGTCATTTCAGGTATAGCTTG
>DAHWEX010000138.1 GCA_027326205.1 Actinomycetota bacterium | reverse complement strand
CCGCCGCTGGTCCCGGTTCTGCTGGTCCCGGTTCCGCTGGTCCCGGTTCCGCAGGTTCTGGTTCGGCTGACCCCGGTTCCGCTGGTCCCGGTTCCGCAGGCCCCGGTTCCGCCGCAGGCCCCGGCCCCGCAGGTCCCGGTTCCGTCGGTCCCGCCGCCGGACGCGGTCCGTCCGCGGCCGCACGGGTGTTCCAGGCGCGGCCGCCGGACCTGATCGTCCCGCTGCTGACGCTCGCTGGGCTGGCCGAGCGACCCGGAGAGATCCAGGGGTTCGGCCTGCTCGACCCCGCCCTCGCCCGGGACCTGGCCGCCGCAGCGGCCGTCAGTTCCCGCACCGAGGTCTGCGTCACCGTCACCAGCCCCGAGGGCTACGCCATCGGCCACGGCTGCGCTCGCCCGCACCGTTCCCCGCGGCCGGGGCGGGCGTCCGCTCCGCCTCAGGAAGCTTTCCCGGGGCTGCCCGCCCGCTTGAACCTCACGATTCCGGCCGCCATCCTCGCCGGCCTCGCGACCCTCCACGCCGGCGGCGACAGCACCTGGGGTTTCACCCGGCACGAGGGCGCCGGCTCGCACGCCGGCGAACCCTCGCACGCCGCACAACCCTCGCACGCCGCCCAACCCTCGCGGGGCGGTACCGATCTCCACGATGGCACGGGTGCGCCCGGCGCCACCCGTCCGCCCGGTGATACGGGCCCGCCCAGTGATATAGGCCCGCCTGGTGATACGGGCCCGCCTGGTGATATAGGCCCGCCCGGCGATACGGGCCCGCCCGGCGGCTACGGCACCTGGGTGCTTACCCTCCCCGGCGGCCGTCAGTGCACCGTGCGACTCGACGTCGTGCCCACGCTTGGCTGTGACCACCGCTACGAGACGCGCGCTTACCAGCCCAGCGCCAAGCTCCGTCACCTGGTCCAGGTCCGCGACGGCTCCTGCACTTTTCCGGTCTGCGGCCGCCATGCCAAGGACAGCGACTTCGAGCATGCCGTCCCCTATGACAAGGGCGGGCGGACCGACGCCTGCAACGCGGGCGCCCGCAGCCGCGCCTGCCACCGCGTCAAGCAGACCAAGGGATGGGCCGTCCGGCAACCCCGCCCCGGGTGGCACCAGTGGACCACCCCGGCCGGCCGCGTCTACATCCAGGGTCCCAAGCAGTACCCGGCTTGACCCGCGCACTGGCGGGCGCGGCCGCCGCGATGTGACATGCTCGTGCGATGGCGGAATTTGACGTGGTGCTGCGCGGTGGCCGGGTCGTCGACCCGGAGTCCGGACTCGACGCCGTGCGGGACGTCGCGCTGGCCGGCGACCGGGTGGCCAGGATCGGGGCCGACCTGCCGGCCGGGCGGGTCGACCTCGACGTGGCCGGCCAGGTGGTGACCGCCGGGTTCATCGACCTGCACAGCCACGCGCACGACCCGGGCGGCCAGCGGCTGCAGGCCATGGACGGGGTGACGACCGCGCTGGAACTGGAGGCGGGCATCACGCCCGTCGCCGTCGCGTACGAGCGGGCGGCTCAAGCCGGGCGGACGATCAACTACGGCTTCGCGGCCTCGTGGGCGATGGCGCGGATGGAGACGCTCACCGGCGTGCGCCTCGACGCCAGCCTGGCCGCGCTCTTCCAGCACTTCGCCGACCCGGGCTGGCAGCGGGAGGCGACGCCGGCCGAGACGGAGCGCGTCCTGGGCCGGCTGGAGGCCGACCTCGCCGACGGCGCGCTGGGCATCGGGATTCTCGCCGGCTACGTGCCGGGCGCCGACCCGGCCGAGTACCTGCGGGTCGCGGCCCTGGCCGCGCGGGCCGGGGCGCCGACGTACACGCACTCCCGCGACCTCGTCGAGTTCACCCCGGGAACGAAGGTAGACGGGGCCCAGGAGATCGTCCGCGCGGCGGCCGAGACCGGCGCGCACATGCACTACTGCCACGTCAACAGCACCACGCTGCGCCATGCCGACCGGGTATTCGGCCTGGTCGAGCGGGCCCAGCGGGCCGGGTCGCGGGTGACGACCGAGGCCTACCCGTACGGGGCGGGCATGACCGGCATCGGTGCGGCGTTCCTCGCCCCCGAGCGGCTGGCCGAGCGCGGCCTGGTCCCGTCCGACCTCACCTACGCGCCCACCGGCGAACGGGTCGCCGACGCGGCCCGGCTGCGCGAGATCCGCGCCACCGACCCGGCCGGCCTGACGATCATCAGGCACCTGGACGAGGAAGCTCCGGCCGACCGCGACCTGCTGCTGCGGTTCCTGCTCTTCCCCGGGGCGGTCGTGGCGAGCGACGCGATGCCGCTGACCTGGAACCGGGACTCGCTCCCGGCCGGCGCCGAACCGGACGGGTACGCCTGGCCGCTGCCGCCGGCCGCGTTCACCCACCCGAGAACGGCGGGCACGTTCGGCCGGTCGCTGCGGCTGCTCACCCGCGACGGCGCGTCGCTGAACCTGGCCGACGCGCTGGCCAAGTGCAGCCTGGGCCCGGCCCGGCTGCTGGAGGAGCGCGTGCCCGCGATGCGCCGCAAGGGCCGCGTCGCCGAAGGCGCGGACGCCGACCTGGTGGTCTTCGACCCGGCCGAGGTCACCGACCAGTCGACCTACGCGGACAGCACCCGCCCCACGACCGGCATCCGCCACGTCCTGGTCAACGGCGCCTTCGTCGTCCGTGACACCCGGCTCGTCCGGGACGCCCGCCCCGGCCGCCCCGTCCGCGCCACCCCGTGATACCGGGGCCGGATCACCGCCTGTTCAGGCGGCGCGTTCGCAGTCAACCCCTCAACGTCTCCCGAACGACCGGTGGGTTCCCGCCCAAGGCCAGGAACCCGCCTGTACCGGGTGAGCCCTCTCCTGACGCTGCTGTCCAGCGGGGCGCTCCGGCGGGGCTTGTCCAGCGGGGCGCTCCGGCGGGCTAGTCAGTTGCCGAACACCTGGAATTCCCACAGCGAGTACCCGTAGCTGGTGGCTCGCTTCGTGCCGTACATCCGGACGTAGCGACCCGACCCGCTCACCGGGATCGTCTGCTCGCCGGCGTAGCCCGAGATCGTCGGGGACAGGTCGCTCCAGGTCGACCCGTTGTCCGAGACCTGAAGCTGGAAGGCCGTGGCGTAGGCGTTTTCCCAGTAGAGCACGACCGAGTGGATGTGGTAGACGGCCCCGAGGTCGACCTCGAGCCACTGCGGATCGCTCCAGGCGCTCGACCAGCGGGTCGTGAGGTTCCCGTCGACGGCGTTGGCCGCCGCCCAGTGGGTGCCCTCGATCGAGGATGCGAAAGCGGGGCGGCCCTGTGACAGCAGGACCACGGGCTTGCCCTGCGCGGCGCTCACGGACGGCGACGGCGCCGCGGCGGCCCTGGACGCGGCGGCCTTGGACGCGGCGGCGCTGGACGCGGGGGAGCGGGAGGCCGCCGGGTCGGCGGTGCGGGTAACCGGGGGCGCCCCGGCGGCCACGGCGGACCGTGACGCGGCGCCGGCCTGCCCGCCCGCGGTGGCGGCCCCCGGGGCGGGCGCCCGGCCCTGAGCGGCGTTACTCGCCGCGGCCAGGTGGCTGGTCAGCGCCACCGCGCCGACCGCGACGGCGACCAGCGCGGCGGCGACAGCCAGGCGGGCCGGCCATCCCAGGCGCGACCGCTCCGCCCGGCCGTCGCTCTCCGGTTCGGCGCCGCCGGCCGACTCGGCGCCGCCGTGCGAATCGGCGCCGTGCGAATCGGCGCCGCCGGGCGGTTCGGCGGCGAGGGCGGTGATGACGGCGGGCTGGGCCGTCGCCAGGTCGGCGGAGTCGGCGGGATCTGTCGCGGCGCCGGTCTCGCCCCATGCCAGCCAGAGTTGGCCGGATTGCGGCGTCTGCGCCGCACGCGTCATGCAGAATTCGATGACCCGGCTGGGGGAAGGCCGTTCCTGCGCCCGCTTCTCCAGGCAGGACTCGATCAGGGTGAGCAGTTGCGCCGGGCAGCCCGTCAGGTCCGGTGGCTCGTACACCACGCGGTGCGCGACCGCCACGATGCTGCTGCCGCCAAATGGCGGCCTGCCCACGGCCGCGTAGACGGCGAGCGAGCCGAGCGCGAACACGTCGATCGCCGGCGTGATGGGCAGGTCAGAAACCTGCTCGGGTGCCAGGAAGTTCGGTGAGCCCATCATGATGCCGCTGCGCGTGAGCGAGGTCGCTTCCTGCGCTTGCGCGATACCGAAATCGATGACCCGCGGGCCGTCCTGCGCGAGCAGCACGTTGGACGGCTTGAGATCGCGGTGTACCACGCCGGCGGCGTGGATGGCCTGGAGAGCCTCGGCGACCCCGGCGATCAGCCGGAACACCATCGGCTCCGGCATCGGGCCGTGCCGCTCGATCGCTTCCTCAAGCGAGGGCCCCGGCACGTACGTGGTCACCAGCCAGGGGGGCGTGGCATCTGGATCGGCATCGACGAGTTGCGCGGTGTACAGCCCGTGTACCCGCTGCGCGGCCTGTATCTCGCGGCGGAACCGGGTGCGGAATTCGGGGTCCTCGTCGAATTCCTGCCGCACCACCTTCAGCGCCACCGTCCGGCCGGCCGGCGTGGACGCCAGGTACACCCGTCCCATCCCGCCGCTTCCTAGCCGGGCCCGGAGCCGGTAGCCCCCGACCTCGGCCGGATCGTCGCTCGCTAGCGGCTGCACTCCCCGTCCTTCCCCGTGATCGTGCTCATTCCCGTGAGCACGCGAATGCCGGTCGCGGGCCAGCCGCCATCCCGCCCCACGCCGGGCAACCCCGAGACGCTCAGACCCGGCGGGTGCGGGGCGGGAAAGGGCAATGGCACACGACAAAAGTCCCCGGTGCCGCTGCGGCAGGGCATCCTCGGCAGGCCGCATCAGCAATGCTCATATCCGAGCAAGCTAGAGCATAATGCCAAGCTCGGGTTGACTCCTGGTATTTAGGTAACGGGATGGGATTAGCTCGTACCCGGCGGTAATACCGGGCGATGGCCTACCGTCCCGCCGTGACTCGCAGCCGCTCGCGGAGCAGGTACAGGGAGCTTTCGAGCACGTCGTCGCCGAGGCTCTCGGGCTCGGCCAGCAGGATTTCCACCGCCAGCATCCGCGCCGCGTCCCTCGGCAGGGTCCTGATGACCGCTTCGGCGTCGTTCATTTCTGGTCTCCTCCCCAGGCGATCCGCGCCCGGCGCAGGAACTCCTCGTTGAGCCGCTCGTAGCGGGCGCTCAGCTCGGCGCTCGCCTCCGGCTGGTACTCCAGGGCCTCGCGGACCCGCCTGCGCTCGGCCAGGAACTCGGGGTCGCTCAGCCGGCGGAGGTCTGCGTCATCGTTCATCGCCTGGTCCTTGATGGGTTGGTCGTTGATTGGCCTGTGACTGGTGATGCGTCCCGCTGCCGCTGTGGCCGGGGGCGGTGATCACGCCACAAACGACAGCGGAACGTGAAAAACAGCCTGGCGTGTTGGATTGATTACAGACAAGCAGCATGGCAACCTAATTTTCATGATGGACAACAGCCGAAAAAACGCCGCAACCTACTTCGGGCGCCAGATGAGGAAGGAACGGCTCGCGCACGGCTGGACACTGCGCGAGTTTGCCGCCCGCTCTGGCATCGAGTTCACCGTGGCAAGCAGGATCGAGAACGGGCAGCGCCCGCCGAACGAGAAGACCGCGAAGGCGTGCGACGCCGTCTTCCCTGGAAGAAAGGGGTGGTTTCTCGAATACTATGAGGAGAGCAAGCAGTGGACACCACCTGGCTTCCGTAACTGGACCGAATACGAGGACAGGGCCTCCACTTTGCGAGTGTGGATGCCAGGGATCATGCACGGTCTTCTCCAGACCGAGGATTACGCGCGTGCGCTGCTGGAGACCTATCCGGACGCTACCGGCGAGATAATTGCCACGCGTCTCGCCGCGCGCATGGCTAGGCAGCAGCGGATACTGATGCGGGAGGAGCCGCCGCTGTCGTTCTTCGTGATCGACGAGCTGTCGCTGCTTCGCGAGGTAGGGTCACCCGAAATCATGGCGGTGCAGATGCGCAGTCTGATCGAGATTGCCAACCTCCCGCACGTCACCATGCAGGTCCTGCCGGCCGCAGCTCACCCAGCCAACGCCTCCGAGTTGATCGTTACGGATGAGGCGGCCTACGCGGAGCATCTCATCGGTGGTTTCGTGTACACAGAACAGGAAACCGTTTCATCGCGGTTGCGCCTGTTCACTACGA
>DAHWEX010000130.1 GCA_027326205.1 Actinomycetota bacterium | reverse complement strand
GAAGCTCTTCTCGGCTAGGTCCCGCGGGCGGATCATCCAGAACCCCGTAGCGTCGCCGGTGCCGTCATCGTCGAAACCGGCGAGCCGGATGCCCGCCTGAGCCAGCACCAGCCAGTCCTCGTCACCCTCGCGCGCGAACATCAGGCACGCATCGCCCATCGTAGTGTCGCCGTGGCCGCCCAGGGCGACGGGGAACACGATGGAGGAGGGGCCCCTGTAGAACAGGTCGTCGTACTCCCCAGTAGCCAAGAGGCGAAAGAGCTCATCGTCTGCCGTGATAACTTTGCTGTAACGGTCCCCCGGCAAGTTCCAGCTGAGCTGGCCCTGGAGAGGGACTGCCGCACCCGCCTCGCGGTCGTAGCCCTCAGCGGTCACCTTCCCGGCCGGGACGTATACCACCCGGCCGTTATCATCCCAGTGTTCCTGCTCGTGGTCTAGGTTGGCGTAGAACAGCAGGTGGCCGTCTTCTGGTAGCGGTATGTCCAGGGCGCCGGCGGGCAGGGCCCCGCAGTCCACCGAGGCGATGAACTCCAGCTCGGAATTCTCGCTAAGCGGGGGGCGCCCCCCGAGGTACCCGATGACGGGCCCCTCGCCTTCTCCCGTCGGCCACAGCTTGATCAAGGGCCGGGCCAGTCGCAGCACCCTGTCGACGACATCCGCGGGGTAGCCATCACCGATGGAGCGGTTCCGTATTTCCTGGCGCGGGTCGTCGACGGGCAGGGGCCGGCCCGGCTCCCCGGCGGCGGTGGCCGCGGTTTCCGGTTCCCCGGCGGTAACGGTGCCGGCGGCTGGTTCCCTGACGGTGATGGTGCCGATGGCCGATTCCGGGCCTGGCCCGTCCGGGCGGTCGACTTTCCACCAGCCGAGCACGTCCTGGTATTCCGGCTGGGGTACCTGGCGGCCCTCGGCGGTCATCAGCCGTCCCTGGTACGCCTGGGCGTAGCGCGCCCGGACCGAGTAGCTGCCGGGCTCGTCGGGCACGACGATGTCGCACGACACCCTTACCCACTCAGCCGGGCCCGGGTTGTCTTCCGCCAGCGCCTCGACGTCCGTACCCCGATTGACTACCTTCAGGCCTCCTCCGCTGCGCTGCTTGCCGTTCCATGCCGACGTCTGGGCGCGGTCGTCGCCCGCCAGCCCGACGATCACCTGGTTGATCGCGTTGCCGCACTCCGGGCAGTCGTGCAGCAGGTCAAAGCTGATCTGGTAAGGTCCGCCCCCGCGGACCTCTACCGTGTCCCCCCGGCCGTCGATCTGCACGTTGCGGATCTTGAACCGGAATCCCGTTCCGCCCCCGAACGGCTCAATCATTGCTGTACCGGGTAGCAAGGGGCAGCCAGGCTGGCCGGCGCTGAGGTCCTTGGTCACCGGCCCGGCCGACGGGCACCGGCGGCCCGGCCGCATGGCGGGCCGGCCTGCTGAACGGGTGACTGGGGTGGAGGAGTCCAGTGCTCACAGCTTGTCTCCCGGGGTTTGGCAGGGCGCTATGGCAGTTATCGGCTGATAAGTTACCGGACGCCGGCCATCCCGCGCGGCGGCTTGCCGCTCACGCCCGCGGGAACCCGGCCAGCGCGGCTAGGGCACCGTGCCCGGGTGACGCCCCCGGGCCCGCGGGCACGGTTGGGAGGTGTTCCGCCCTCGATAGGGTGGGCACCATGACACGTCCTGATGGAAGGGCCGCGGATGAGCTGCGGCCGGTGCGGATTAGCCGCGGGTGGCTGGACCACGCCGAGGGGTCCGTGCTCGTCGAGTTCGGCAAGACCCGGGTGCTGTGCGCCGCGAGCGTCACCGAAGAGGTGCCGCGCTGGCGGCGGGGGAGCGGGCTCGGCTGGGTGACCGCCGAGTACGCGATGCTGCCCCGGGCGACCAACACCCGCAACGACCGTGAGTCGGTCAAGGGCCGCATCGGGGGCCGGACGCACGAGATCTCCCGCCTAGTCGGCCGCTCGCTGCGTGCCTGCGTCGACTACAAGGCGCTCGGCGAGAACACGATCGTCATCGACTGCGACGTGCTCCAGGCAGACGGCGGCACCAGGACCGCCGCGGTGACCGGCGGGTACGTGGCCCTCGCCGACGCGATCGACTGGCTGCGCAAGCGCGGCAAGCTCAAGGGCAGCCCGCTGGTCACCTCGGTCGCCGCGGTCTCCGTGGGGATCGTCAGCGGCGAGCCGCGTCTGGACCTGTGCTATGAGGAGGACTCGGCGGCGGAGACCGACATGAACGTGGTCTGCACCGCCGCCGGCGACTTCGTGGAGATCCAGGGCACCGCGGAGGGCCAGCCGTTTTCGCGCGCCGAGCTGAACAGCCTGCTCGACCTGGGCGCGGCAGGCTGCGCGGAGCTGACCCGGCTGCAGGCCGAGGCGCTGGGTGGGTAGCGACCGGGTCGTCCTGGCGACGCGGAACGCGCACAAGGTCGCCGAGCTCAACCGCATCCTCCGCAGCGCCGGGTTCACCGGGGAGCTTGTCGGCCTCGACGAGTTCCCCGGCGCCCCTGACGTGCCGGAGACCGGCAGCACGTTCGCGGACAACGCGCTGCTCAAGGCCCGTGCGATCGCCGCGTACACCCGGCTGCCCGCCGTCTCGGACGACTCGGGCCTGACCGTGCACGCGCTGAACGGCATGCCGGGGATCTTGTCGGCGCGCTGGGCGGGCAAGCACGGTGACGACCGCGCCAACCTGGAACTGGTCCTCGGCCAGCTCGCCGACATCGACGGCCGCGAGGCCGCGTTCGTCTGCGTCGCCGCGCTCGCCCTCCCCGACGGCAGCCGCGAGTGGACGGCGACCGGGGTCCTTCCCGGGAGCCTCACCCGCGCCCCGCGCGGCGCGAACGGCTTCGGCTACGACCCCATCTTCGTCCCCGACGGCATGACGACCACCACGGCGGAACTAGCCCCCGCCGACAAGGACGCGATCAGCCACCGCGGCCGCGCCTTCCGCGCCATAGCACCGGTCGTCGCCGCCCTGTAGCCGCGTTCACGAGGGGAGCGCGCTCCGCAAGGCGAGCGTGCTCCGCAAGGCGGGGATGGCGGAACACCAGGGCCGTACTAGCGTTGGCAGGGAGCAGCCCGAGCAGCTAACCGAGGAGTACCGCATGGAACCCGTCCTGAGCCGCGACCCCCGTACCGGCGAAGTCCGCGCGGAAATGGGTCTCCAGGCCGACACCGCGGCCGTGGACGCGGCCGTTCGCGCCGCTTACGCGACCGTGGACCTGCTCGCGGACCGCTCGAAGCGGTCCGCGCTGCTGCGCGCGGCCGCCGACGGCGTCGAAGCCCGGGCGGCGGAACTGATCGCGGCGGCCGACGCGGAGACCGCGCTCGGCGTGCCCCGGCTTACCGGGGAGCTCGCCCGGGTGGCCTACCAGTTCCGGTTCTTCGCGGACATCGTCGACGACGGGGCGTTCCTCGGGGTGGTCGTCGACGAGCTGGACCCGTCCGCCGTGCCGCCCCGGCCCGCGCTGCGGCGGTGGAAGGTGCCGGTCGGGGCGGTCGCGGTGTTCGCGGCGTCCAACTTCCCGTTCGCGTTCAGCGTGCCCGGCGGGGACACCGCCAGCGCCCTGGCCGCCGGCTGCCCCGTCGTGGTGAAGGCGCACCCGGATCACCCGCAGACCAGCGAGCTTGCCGCCGCCACGATCAGGCAAGCGGCCGAGAAGGCCGGGCTGCCCGCCGATGTCCTCGTCCTCATCCACGGCTACCAGGCCGGCTCCGACCTGGTGCGGCACCCGCTGATCTCCGCCGTCGGCTTTACCGGATCGATTCCCGGCGGGCGGGCGCTCTTCGACCTCGCCGCCGCCCGGCCGGTGCCGATTCCGTTCTACGGCGAGCTCGGCAGCCTCAACCCGGTTGTCGTCACCGAGCGTGCGGCGCAGGCCAGGCCGGACGAGATCGCCGCCGGCCTCGTCGCCTCGTACACCCTGGGGCAGGGGCAGTTCTGCACCAAGCCGGGCCTGGTGCTGGTGCCGGCGGGCCCGGCGGGCGACGAGCTCACCGGGAAGGCCGCCGCCGCCGCGGCGGCCGCCGCGCCCGGTGCGCTGCTCGACGGGCGGATGCGGGAGCACTTCCTCGCCGGGTTCGCGGCCCGCGCCACGGCGCCGGGCGTCAGGACCCTGGCGGAGGCCGGCGCCGCGCCAGCCGACGGCACCCCGCAGGCGGTCCGCCCGGGCCTGCTCGAAGTGGACGCCGCCGACCTGACCGGGGGCCTGCTTGAGGAGTGCTTCGGGCCGGTCACCGTGCTTGTCCGCTACCGGGACACGGCCGACGCCGAGGCCGTCCTGGCCCGGATGGCCGGGAACCTCACCGCGACCCTGCACGCCGAGCCGGGTGAGTCCGGGGCCGCCGCCTGGCTCGCCCGCCTGTCCCGCTTCGCGGGGCGGGTCATCTTCGGCGGCTGGCCGACGGGCGTCGCGGTCGCCCCGGCGATGACCCACGGCGGCCCGTACCCGGCGACGACGAGCCCGACGACCTCGGTCGGCGGCGCCGCGATCGAGCGCTGGCTCCGCCCGGTCACTTACCAGACCGTCCCGCCGGAGTTGCTCCCGGCCGAACTGGCCCACCCCGGGAGCTGAAACGCGTGACGGTGGATCGTTGGGCGCACTAGAGCCCGCCTAACGATCCGCCTTCTTCGAAATCTGCGCGGTTGCCGGTGGTGTCCGGGCATGAGGCGGAAGCCAGCGGGTGATGCGATAACGTGAGACGGTCGTGAAATGCGGGCGAGGAGGCGGCAGTGACGGGAGTACGGCTCGCGCCGGGCGATGAGGCGCCAGACTTCACCCTGCCCGACGCCGACGGCAACCTGGTGACCCTGTCCAAGCTGCGCGGCCAGCGGGTGATCGTCTACTTCTACCCGGCTGCGATGACCCCCGGCTGCACCAAGCAGGCCTGCGACTTCACCGCGGCGCTGCCCGATCTCAGCGCGGCGGGCACCGCGGTTCTCGGGATCTCCCCCGACGCGCCCGCCAAGCTGGCGAAGTTCCGCGAGAAGGAGCACCTGGCGTTCCCGCTGCTGTCCGACCCCGGCAAGGCCGTGCTGACGGCCTACGGTGCCTACGGCGAGAAGATGAACTACGGCAAGACGATCATGGGCGTGATCCGCTCCACGTTCGTCATCGACGCCGCGGGCAAGATCGAGAAGGCCATGTACGCGGTCAAGGCCACCGGCCACGTCGACCGCCTCCGCAAGGACCTAGGAATCTAGGGAAAAGAAGTAAGATTCCAACTGGGTCCGGCTGACCACGACGGACCCGCCCTTGCCGCCTGGCAGGGGAGCGCGGGCGTGGCGAAATGGCAGACGCGGCAGGTTTAGGTCCTGTTGGTGGAAACACTGTGGGGGTTCAAATCCCCCCGCCCGCACTCGCCGGTGCCGGTCCCTGTGCGCAAAGAGCGCGCACCGGGACCGGCTCGTCATTTCTCCCGGGGGGGCGACCCC
>DAHWEX010000116.1 GCA_027326205.1 Actinomycetota bacterium | reverse complement strand
CTGGCCGGCCTGGCCGTAGGTGGAGAACGCGCCGGCGTCGTTGTCGCCGACCATGACGATCAGGCCGGGGCCGACGACCGCGAGCAGCGTCTTCAGCTTCGCCGACAGCGTCGTCCTGGCGGCGTGGTCGTCGAGCCTGATGGTGCCGAGGGCGCCGCGGATATCGCCGACGTGCGCCTCGTCGAGCACCGCGGAACGCGCGGTGCCCTCGACCTCAACGTTTACAGCAGTCACTGGAACTCACCTCTTTCACGCTTCGAACAAAGCGGGACAAGAGGCACACGCATACGCAGCAAAGGATGGCGGTCGGCGATCAGGCGAAGCAGTGCGATGCAGCCGGCTGTTTCGTCAGAACGCGGACCGCGGGCCGCAGCGCCCCCACGGGCGCCGCGATCCGGGCGAAGGAATCAGTTACAAGTGCGTCAGCGTGTGCCTGGACAAGCGGGGGCAGCGGCGGTCGGGGCCGTACTTCGACCCGGACTACTATCAGAGTCCATCGCGCGCCTCCCCTCGTCCGCGGCGCTCGTGCGCGCCTTCTCCCGACACCACCCCGGAGGAGGCCCTTAGCGGCACTGCCGCAGGAAACCGGGCCACCTCTCTCGTAAGACCTTTGGCACTCCACGGCGTAGCGATGCTGCGCAGCCACTTGGCCTCACCCCTTAGGCCGGGGAGAGGTGTCCTGATCCGGAGCGTCTCTCGACGGTTGGGATCAGTGGCCTGTGTCCGTGAAGACGCCTCAGCGAACGAGGTGTCACTTTGACCAACCCCAGAATGCCCGTATCGCTTCCCCGATGTCAAACCGGGCTGCCCCGGCGTTAACCCGCCAGGCCCGGTTCGCCGCCCGGTTCACCGCGCATCTCCTGCCCTGGGAACAAAACAGGCGTACGATTAGTTGCCGTCAAGCAACTAATAAGGTGGCCCTCGGCCCCTGCCCCTGACCTGCCTCGTTACGGAGGAACCGCAGTGCCCGCCCCAGCAACGGAGCCCAGTAAGGCGCAGACCCAGCGCCCCGCCGTCGGTCCCCGGTACAAGTGGATCGCCCTGTCGAACACCACGCTCGGCGTGCTGATGGCGACGGTCAACTCGTCCATCATGCTGATCGCCCTGCCGAACATCTTCCGCGGCATCGGCATCAACCCGCTCGCGCCAGGGAACACGACGATCCTGCTGTGGCTGATGATGGGATTCATGGTCGTCACGGCCGTGCTCGTCGTCAGCTTCGGCCGCCTCGGCGACATGTTCGGCCGGGTGCGCATGTTCAACATGGGCTTCGCGATCTTCGCGGCGTTCTCGGTCCTGCTGTCGGTCTCCTGGATGCACGGCAGCGCGGCCGGCTGGTACCTGATCGTCATGCGGATCTTCCAGGGCATCGGCGGCGCGATGCTGTTCGCCAACTCCGCCGCGATCCTCACCGACGCGTTCCCGGCGAACCAGCGCGGCATGGCCCTGGGCCTCAACCAGGTCGCGGCCATCGCGGGCAGCTTCATCGGCCTGGTCCTCGGCGGCGTGCTCGGCCCGGTGAGCTGGCGGCTGGTGTTCCTCGTCTCGGTGCCGTTCGGCCTCCTCGGCACCGTCTGGTCCTACCTCAAGCTGCGGGAACTCGGCGTGCGCAGGCCCGCCCGGCTCGACCTGGGCGGCAACGTCACGTTCGCCGCCGGCCTGATCGCGATCCTCGTCGGCATCACCTACGGCATCCAGCCGTACGGCGGCCACGTCATGGGCTGGACGAGCCCGCTGGTGCTGTCCCTGATCGGCGGCGGCCTCGTCGTCCTCGTCGCCTTCTGCTACATCGAGACCAGGGTCGCCGAGCCGATGTTCCGGCTCAGCCTCTTCAAGATCCGCCCGTTCACCGCGGGCAACCTCGCCTCGCTGCTGTCCGGCCTCGGCCGCGGCGGCCTGATGTTCATCCTGATCATCTGGCTGCAGGGCATCTACCTGCCCATGCACGGCTACAGCTTCGAGAACACCCCGCTGTGGGCCGGCATCGCGATGCTCCCGCTCACGATCGGCTTCCTGTTCGCCGGCCCGCTGTCCGGCTACCTGTCCGACAGGTTCGGCGCCCGCCCGTTCGCCACCGGCGGCATGCTCCTGGCCGCGGTGTCCTTCGGCCTGCTGGAGATCCTGCCCGTTGACTTCAGCTACTGGCAGTTCGCCGGGATCCTGCTGCTCAACGGCATCGGCATGGGCCTGTTCGCCTCCCCGAACCGGGCCGGCATCATGAACTCGCTGCCGGCCGACGCCCGCGGCGTCGGGGCCGGCATGTCCGCGACCTTCCAGAACTCCGCCATGGTCCTGTCGATCGGCATCTTCTTCAGCCTGATCATCCTGGGCCTGTCCGGCTCGCTGCCGTCCCACCTGTACGCGGGCCTCACCGCCCAGGGCGTCCCAGCGGCCGCGGCCAACTCGGTCTCGCACCTGCCGCCGACGGCGGTGATGTTCGCGGCGCTGCTCGGCTACAACCCGATCCAGATGCTGCTCGGCTCGACCCTGAGCCACCTGCCGGCCGCGCACGCCGCCTACCTGACTGGGCACTCCTTCTTCCCCAGCCTCATCAGCGGCCCGTTCCAGAGCGGCCTGCAGATCGCGTTCGACTTCTCGATCGCGGCCTGCCTGGTCGCCGCGGTCGCCTCGCTGCTGCGCGGCAAGAAGTACGTCCACGAGCTCAACGCGGACACCGCGGCCGAGGCCCCGGCCGGCGTCGAGCCCGCCGCCGTGGTTGAGCGGGCCGGCGCCGCGGCCGCCCCGGTGGTAGCCCGGGTCGCGGTCGCCGAGGAGCTGAGGGACCCGGCCGAACGGCGGGCTGGTTCCCGTGAGCCCGCACTCCGCCGCCACCAGGAGAAATGACGAAGCGACAAGGTCCAACGCGGACCCCGCCGTGCGGGCTGGCTAGCGCGGCTAGTTAACTAGCCAAGCGCCCGCCTTCGCGCGAGGTGCCCCAGGAACACCCGGTAGCCACCAAGTACCGGGCCGGGCCGCGGCCCCCGTGCACCGTAGAACGGGGCCCGCCGCGGCCCAGAAGGCAGAGGCCCGCCTGCCGCGACCCGGCCGGCGGGCCTCTTCTGCGCCCGCTGCTCCGGCTCGCGCCGGCCCGGCCGCCGATGACGTCAGCGGCGCCAAGAGCGTGTAAACGGCAGCTAACCGAACGAATAAACTTTCCCGCATGAGTCCGGCGGTTCGCTCTCAGACGTCACAGCAGGCCAAGGAGTCGCTGCGGGAGCGGAAGAAGCGGATGACCCGCGAGGCGATCTTCGCCGCCGCCGGGACGCTGTTCAGCGAGCGGGGCTTCGACGATGTCACGGTCGCCGAGATCGCGGACGCGGCCAACATCTCCGTCAAGACGCTGTTCACCTACATCGGCGCGAAGGAAGAGTTGCTGTTCCGCGGCCGGCCGGCGGTCCTGGAGGCGGTCGTCGCGGCGGTCAGGAACCGCAGGCTGGCCCAGACGCCCCTCGTCGCCGCCGCCCAGGCGCTGCTGGCGGCGGTCGACGACCAGGACCCGGACAAGAACCTCGACGGCTTCCTGCGCGTGGTGCACGCCGGCCCCGCTGCCCGCTCCCGGCTGCGCGTGCTGTGGGACGAGACCGAGGACGCCCTCGCCGGTGCCCTGGCCGCACGCCGGGACGGCCCGCGCGAACTCGCCGCCCGCCGCCTGACCGCCGCCCAGATCATGGTCCTCGTCCGCACGGTCACCAGCGCCGAGGTCTGCGACCTGGTCGCCAAGTCCGCCGACAGCGACAGGCAGCGAGCCGAGGCGCTCAAGGACTGGATCCGCGACGCGGCCGGCCAGCTGGCCCGGGGCCTGGCGGCGGCCGGCCGCTGAGCGGGGCCGCTGAGCTGGCGTCCCGGACCAGGAAAACCGGTCATATCCCTTGCCGGTCCCCACCCGCCCGGGGGCCACCAGCCTAGGCG
>DAHWEX010000104.1 GCA_027326205.1 Actinomycetota bacterium | reverse complement strand
CCGCCGGGGGGCTGCGGGCGCGCGTTGTGCCCGGGCACTCGCGGGTACCGCCCGCCTTGCGGGGGAACCCAGCCATCGTGCCTCCCGGCAAGTCTCCGCTCCGCGGTAAGCGCCGCCGGGCCGGTGGCCGTCGTGACCCCGGCTAGTATTTCCGGATATTCCGCACGTCACCCGCCGAGGAGCGCACCGCCATGACCAGCTCGACCGAGCTTCGCGCGCTTGAGGTCATCACCGCCCGCGCCGAGCGGGGCGAGCCGCTTTCCAGCTACGCCGAGCTCGCCGCCGCGATGGGCCTTTCGTCCAGGTCGCGGATCGGCGCGCTGGTCGCCGGGCTGGAGAAGGAGGGGCTGGTCGAGGTCCGCCGGACCGCGTCGGGCCGGGTCCGCACCGCGACCATCAGGCCCGCGGGCCTGCGGCCGTCCCGCACGGTCCCGGTGCTCGGCCGGGTCGCGGCAGGCGTGCCGATCCTGGCCCAGACCGACGACCTGGTCGACCTGGTCAGCCTGCCCGCCGACCGCGCCCGCGGCCGCGAGGTCTACATGCTCGAGGTCAAGGGCGAGTCGATGACCGGCGACGGCATCCTCGACGGGGACCACGTGGTCGTCGAGGTCAACCCCCGGCCGGCGCCGGGCGAGATCGCGGTCGTCCTGATCGGCGAGGAAGCGACCGTGAAGCACGTCTACTACGAGCGCGGCGCGCTGCGCCTGAAGTCCTCGAACCCGGCCTTCCCTGACCTGGTCTACGGGCCGGCCGACAATCCGGTCGTCCAGGGCCGCGTGATCGGCGTCGTCCGCTGGCTCTCCCGCTGATCGCTGATATGCGATAGTCGTTTGATTGGGATCAAACCGGTTCAAATTCCTCTACGCTTTTCCGCATGTCGCATGATGCGCACGCGTTCCAGGTAGATCTCCGTGGCCTGGTTGACCTGCTCTCGCAGCACCCGTACTCCAGCCCACGCGTTTTCATCCGCGAACCGTTCCAGAACGCGGCAGACGCCACCACTGCCCGGCAGCCCGCCGTACCGGACGCGCCGGACGCGATCCGGGTCCGCGTCGACGGTGGGCGGCTCTCGGTCACCCACTCGGGCATCGGGCTGGCCGAAGACGACGCGCGCCGGTTCCCCGCCACCGCCGGCAGGTGCGCCAAGCGGGGCGGCCTCGCGGGCGCGCGGCGGGAGTTCCCCGGGCAGTTCGGCATCGGGCTGCCCGCCTGCGTCACCGTGGCCGGCAAGATCCGCGTCGTGACCCGGTCGGCCCGGGAACCCGGTCGCCGCCAGCGCGGGAGTCGACGGCCATGACCGTTGACGAGAGCAGCCGGGAACTCCGGGACCTGGCCCGGCTGCCGGCCGGCCGGGCCAGGGCGCGGTGCCTCCGACCGCGATGGCTCCGAGGGCGTTGATGAACGCTGAGGAGATCGAGGAGTCGCTGCTGGCGCTGACCGCGCTGCCGCAGGGCCAGGTTCCGCCGGGTCGGCTTGAGGCACTGGCGGAAGCGGCCGCCGCGCTCGACGCGCCCTACCTCGAAGCCATGGTGCTCATCGCGCTCGGCGACGCCTACCGCTACGCGGCCCAGTTGGAGCGGATGCCGGCGCCGGTCAGCCGGCTGCTGGTGCTGGAGCGCCAGTACCCGGTCGAAATCGGCGGCTTCGCCACGGAGATCTCCTGGCAGCTGAAGTGGCTGACCACGGCGGTGATCCGCAACCCGGCGATGTCGCTCGAGACGGTCTACGGCTGGCTGGACGCGTTCGAGTCCCGCTACCGGGAACAGGGCTACAGCCTGCGGCAGGCGCACGCGGACCGCTGCGAACTGGCGCTGCTCCTCGGCGACGACACGACGGCGGACACGCAGATGCTGGCGTCGATGGCGGCTCCGCGTGACGGCATGGCCGCCTGTGCCACCTGCGAGCACAGCGCGTGGGGCGACTGGCGCGCCCGGCGCGGCGACGACGACGGCGCGCTCGAGTACTGGTCGGCGATCCTGGACGGGTCGCGGACGTGCCCGGACGAGCCGCGCCGGGTGCTGTCCAGCGCGCTGCTCCCGCTGTTGCGGCTCGGGCGCCGCGACGCGGCCCGCGACGCGTTCCTGCGCGGCTATCCCCTGGTGGCGGGGAACATCAACCTGGTCAGGGAGGTCGGCGCGCACCTGGAGTTCTGCGCGCTGACCGGGAACGAGGCGCGCGGGCTCGAGATCCTCGCCGAGCACGCGCGATGGCTGGCCGGGCCCGCCGTCGGCACCTGGGACCGGCTGTGCTTCGCGGCCGGCTCGACCATGCTGCTCGGGCGGCTTTGCGCGCTCGGGCACGAAGCCGAACCGGTCGGACCCGAGTTCACCATCGCCGCGCTGCTCGCGTCGCTCTCGGCCGAGCTCGGCGACCTGTGCCTGCGGTACGACCAGCGGCACGGGAACACCGCGGTCAGCGACCGGGTCGCCGCGCGCCTGGCCCAGGAACCGCTCGCGGACTCGCTGCCGCTCGGGCTGCCCGCCCCGCGGACCGCCGCCGCCGCGCCTGCGGCCCCCGCCGCCGGCGAACCGGCCGCGGAGCTGATCGCGCGGGCCGAGGAACTGGACGAGGGGCGGCACCCCGACGCCGTCCGGGCTTGGGCGCGCGTCGCGGAGGCCGGCGCCGGCCAGGAACTGCCGCCGGCGATCGCGGTGCGGGTCACCGAGGTAACGGCGTCCTTCAAGCTGCTCGCGCAGGACCCGGCCCTCGCCATGAAGACCCTGCTCGAAGTCGCGGACTCCTACGCCGCGCTGCAGGAGCGGCCGGGCGAGTTCCGGGCCCGGTCGGCGGCCGCCCGCGCGCTGGCGGCGACGGGCGACCACGACCTGGCCAGGTCCGAGAGCGCCGAACTGACCGCGCAGGCCGAGATGGCCTTCGCCCGGGGCGAGCTGCGGCCCGGCCACTACCTGCTGGTGCGGATGAACCAGCAGGTGATCGCGGCGCAGGCGCTCCAGGCCGACGACGGCCGCACCCCGGCCGCGATCGGCGCGGTCACCGACGGCATCGTCAACACCCTGGCCGTCATCGAGCGGTACGGCGATCAGGCCCGGGTGGGCGACTGCCATGTCCTGCTGGCCAGGATCGGCCTGCTCCGGGAGGACCGGCGCGGCGACGAGCGCGGCCCGATCGACGTGCCGGAGCACCTGCGGGCCGCCCGCGAGGCGTACCTCGCCGCGCGGCAGCCGTGGTTCGCGGCCGAGCCCGCGGGAATGCTCGCCCAGTTCGCGCTGGACAACGACGATGCCCCCGCCGCCGAGTCGTACGCGCGCGAGGCGCTGCTGCACGGGGCCGGCCTGGAGCCGCAGCAGCGGGCGATGGCCGCCTCGCTGCTGGTCGAGGCGCTGACCCGGCAACCGGGCAAGGAAGCGGAGGTCGCCGAGGCCGCGCTGGACGCGGCGACCCGCTGGGAGGGCATCTCCGGCGCGGACAGCGTCCGCAGCACCGCCCAAGCGGCCCGCATGTACGCGTCGCTGGCCACGTCGCTGCAGCAATCGGGGCAGCCGGACGCGGCGCTGACCGCGTTCCGCCGGGCGGCGGACCTGTTCGGGCCGCTCGGCGACGTGGTCAACCGGATCCGCTGCCTGCGCTCGGCCGCATGGCTCGTTTTCTACGCCGAGCCGGCGCCCGACGGCTTCGGCCCGACGGCCGGCGTCGCGGCGATGAACGCGGTATTCGCCGAGCTCGAGTCGCTGGCCGCTCCGGACGCTCCGGACGCTCCGCCCGAACTCGGTGCCGAATTCGACCACACCCGCACCCAGCTCACCGAGATGTTCGGCGCGCTAGCCGAGCAGGGCACCGCGAAGCGGCAAGGCGGCACCGCGCGGCGGCAGGGCACCGCCGCGCGGCGGCTAAGTCAGCGGGGCAGCGGCTGACGCCGCCTCATGCGCCTGCTTCCGGCTGCGCCGCCGCTCCGCGGCCTGCGTCATGGCGATGATGTCATTCATCTCCTCGCCGAAGAAGTCCCTGGGCCAGTGCGCGATGTTGCCGTACTCGTCGATCGCCAGCTCGTACAGCCCGGGCCTGCCGTCGCAGTCGTCGACGAAGTACACGGCCACGTCGTCGTTGGTTACCTTCCCCTCGGCGACCCGGCGCTGGACGCGGCGCAGCAGCCGCTCGCTGTGCGTCTCCACCAGCAACTGCGTGCCCCTGCGCTTCACGGCGGCCAGCAGCACGTCGCCCAGCACCGATTCGGCCAGCGGCTGCAGGTAGTTCTCCGGGTAGTCCAGGTGGATCGGCGCCCTCGTCATGCGGCAGAAAACCCGGACGAGCACGAGCAGCGCACGCTGCGTCCCGGTGCCGGCCTGCTGAACCGGAACGTACGCCTCGGTGCCCCGGACCTTGACCCGGAGCCCGAACGAGCCGGCGTCCGATTCGCTCTCGGTCACCGAGAAGTCGTCGACGATGCCCATCGTGCTCAGCCAGCGGCCGAGCAGCGACTCAAGCTCCCGGTCTCCGCGCCGCAGCCGCCGCTGCAGCATCCGCGGCTTCGGCCCGGCGCCCTTGCGGCACACGGACTGGATCAGGGCGGTCTTCCCGGACCCGTTCCACCCGTAAAACAGGGTGAGCGGCGCAAGCCGGACGGCCTGCCCGCCTTCCCATCCCTGGTAGTCCCAGAGCCTAAGTTCAGTCAGCAACCCGACCGCCTCGAAGCGATGCTCATAGTTATGAAGTCGACCATAGTCGACCCAGAACTAAGGTGCGGCGATATTTCCAGAATTGCCTCACCTTACAGAGCACCTGCGCCCGAGCGCGACCCGCTAGCGGAGCATCCGCATCTCTTTCGCCCAGGCCGCGCGGGCCCGTTCGTTGATCTCCGCGGTCGAGACGTCATACCGGGCCGACAACTGCGCGTGCCTGAGCGAGTGCGGCGCGAGCGCCTCAAGTTCCGCCCGCATCTGTTCCCGCACGATCAACAGCGCAGTGTCATCAAGACGGCCAAAGTCGAACTCCCCGCTGGTGTTCACGCCCACCCCACCCCAGTCGCGTGTAATCGAGAACCGAAGACGGCGAAGCGCCGCCCGCCTTCATCCTGGACAACGACGCAACCGGGAAGTCGTTACAAGCCGCGAGCGAGCGGCTAGGGGAGGGGCCGGCAGCGGCTCGCCGGCGTCAGCGAGTCAGCCGAACGGGCCGTGGTTTCACCGCCGCCCGCCGCCGAAGCGCAGCCGCCAGGGCGTCAGGGCCGATTCGGCCTGCATGGTCTCGTTCCTCGCCGGCGACCCGGTCACCTACTCCATCGCCTCCGGGGACGGGACCGCGCGGCGGAGGTGCCAGCCGCCGCCGGTGCCCCTTCGCACTGCCGCCCCCCGGGCCAGCCGCCGAGCCGACCAGGTGCTGTCCCGCACGCCCGCCAACGCACCCGGCGGGTGCTGCGCTGGAGGCGAGTTCGCCCCATTCCCGGAAGCGCTTCGCAGAACCAGGTGCCGGTGCCTAACCGCTCGCTGGCCAGTGGCCGGCGGCGTGCGCGAGGGCGCGGCCCTCGAGCGCTGTCACCAGCTTCGTGAACAGGGCCGCGGCCGCGGCGCTTGACGCGGACACGCGGATCGGCACCGGCGGGATCGTGGCCCGGTGCCGCCGCGCCGAGCCGAGCAGAATCCGAGAAGCGCCGCGCGGCCGTTGGGCCTAGCCTGGCCCTAGGTGGCCGGCGCCAAGTCCGGCCGTGAACTCGAAACGGAGCGCGAATGCCCGCAGACAATTCCGGTGACGAGTCCGGCTTCACCGCCGAGGAACGCGCCGCGATGAAGGCGCGCGCCGCCGAACTGCGCGCCGAGGGCAAGAAGGGCGCCAAGAAGGCCGACGGCCTGGAGGCGCTCCTGGAGGCGATCGCGGCGATGGACCCGGAGGACCGCGCGCTCGCCGAACGGGTCCACATGACCGTGACCGCCGCCGCCCCGGACCTGCTGCCCAAGACCTGGTACGGGATGCCCGCCTGGGCGGACGCGGACGGCAGGGCCGTGATCTTCTTCCAGAACTCGGGCAAGTTCAAGTACCGCTACTCGACGCTCGGCTTCCAGGACTCGGCCCGCCTCGACGACGGCGACATCTGGCCGGTCTCGTACGCGATCACGGACTGGACCCCCGAGGTAGCGAGGAAGGTCACCGACCTGGTCAAGGCCGCCGTCTCCTGACCCCTGGCCGGGGGCGGCGGTGCCAGTCGCGGTCACGAGCAACCCGCAGCGCGGGTCATCGGCGGCCATACGCCGCGGATGACCCGCGATCCCGGAATAACCGCGTGCGCGGATGCGTGCGGGGGGTGAGGGTGGCTAGGCTGTCTGCCGGGCGGGCTGACGTGACGGGAAGCCAAATTGGCCGGGTGCTGGATGCGTGAGTCGTGACGGTGACGGGCCCTGGCACGCTGGGCGGCCGGTACACGCTGACTGAGGTGCTGGGCGCGGGCGGGATGGCCACGGTGTGGCGGGCCCGCGACGAGGTGCTCGGCCGCGAGGTCGCGGTCAAGGTGCTCAGCCCGCAGTTCGCGGCCGATCCCGGGTTCCTGGCCAGGTTCGAGCGGGAAGCCAAGCACGCGGCGTCGGTCAGCAGTTCCCGGCTGGTGACTGTGTTCGACTCCGGCATCGACGACGGCACGCCGTTCCTGGTGATGGAACTGGTCACCGGGCGGACCCTGCGCCGGGTGCTGGCCGAGTCCGGGCCGCTGCCGGCCGGGCAGGCGGTCACCATCGCCGCGGCGGTGTGCGAGGGCCTGGAGACCGCGCACGCGGCGGGCCTGGTGCACCGCGACATCACGCCCGCCAACATCATGCTCGCGGGCCAGGACGTGAAGATCCTCGACTTCGGCATCGCCCACGCCGGCGGCACCGCGGCCGGAACCCTGACCGGGACGGTGCTCGGCACGGCGGCCTACCTGTCGCCGGAGCAGTCGGCCGGCTATCCGGCCGGCCCGCAGTCGGACCTGTACTCGGTGGGCTGCGTGCTGTTCGAGATGCTCACCGGTGCTCCGCCGTTCACCGCGGAATCCCCGGTCGGCGTCGCCTACCGGCAGGTGCACGACGACCCGGGCCTGCCCTCGGCCCGCCGCCCGGACCTGCCGCCCAGCCTGGACGCGGTCACCGCCCGGCTGCTTGCCAAGAACCCGAACGACCGGCCGCTGAACGCGGCGGCCGCCCGGGCCGGGCTGCTGGCCGCCCTGGTCCCGGACGGCACCGCCGTGCTCCCCGTCCCGCCCGGCGGCCCTCCGGGCCCGGCACGCGGGACGCGACGGCCGCGCCTGAGCGAAACCGTGCTCGCCGTGACGCTCGCCGCGGTGCTGATCGCCCTGGTGACGGTGCTGCTGACCGATTCGGGCGGTGGCAGCCCGCCGGCCGCGCGTCCCGCCGCCTCCAGTTCGGGCAGCCAGTCTCCCCAGGCGCCCCGGTCTCCCCAGGCGAGCCTGCCGCCCCCGGCGACCACGCCGCCGCCGGCCGCCACGCCGCCCCCGGCCGCCACGGCGGCCGGGACCCTGGTCAGCGACCTGGAGGCGGGGGTCACCAGCGGGCAGGTGAGCCAGCAGGCCGGCCAGAACCTGTTCAACCAGTTGCAGCAGTTGCTGTTCCAGCCGGTCGGCCGCGGCGCCCAGCAGCTCCAGAACCAGTACGACCAGCTCGTCCAGGCGTACACCCAGTTCCAGTCCCAGGGCGACGTCTCCGGCCAGGCCGCGACGACCCTGCCCAAGGCGATCAGCGCCCTCGGCAGCGCCCTCGGCCTGCTGTAGCGGATCGGCCGCTGCCAGGCCGCCGCCCACGAACCCGCGGCCGGCCACGACCGCCGCCCCGCCCCGCCCCGCCCCGCGCGTCCGTCCAGCGCGCCGTGGCACCGTAGGAACCCTGAACCGCCACCCCGAATCAAGGTCATCCCGAACGGGCGCGGGTTCCTCTGGCGCCACATTACTGAACCTCAAAGGGGGCGACGCTGTTGAATTGTGTGATCTTCGTGTACGCCAGAGCATGATCAAAATGCCGCTGGCCGGGGAAGACGGGCCTTCCCCCGCCGCATTCCCCGCAGATTCTAGGGTTCTGGTATAGCACCCTGGAGTGTTATGCTGACCGTGCTCGGGCGAGGTAACGGGATTCCCAAACAGGCTCTGCGTCTGCGGTGTAGCGGCTGAACGGAATGACGTTTTCGGGGAGGGCGGTTCTTATGGCCCCACGGCAGGTCGGAAACTATCGCCTCGACGGCCTGTTGGGTTCTGGGGGAATGGGGGAAGTCTATAAGGCGTACGACACGCAACGGGGCAGGTACGTCGCCCTTAAGCTTCTCCCCGAAGCCTTCTCCAGCGACCCGGAGTACCTCAGGCGATTCCAGCGAGAGTCGTACGTCGCCGCGCGGCTGACCGAACCGCACGTCGTGCCCATTCACGACTTCGGCGAGATCGACGGCCAGTTGTTCATCGACATGCGCCTGGTGGACGGTTCCGACATCAACGGGCTGCTCGCCGCGAACGGCCCTACCACGCCGGACCTGGCCGTGCACCTGATCGGCCAGGTCGCCGAGGCACTGGACGCCGCGCACGCCGACAACCTCGTACACCGCGACATCAAGCCCTCGAACATCCTGGTCACCCGGAGCGACTTCGTCTACGTCGTCGACTTCGGCATCGCCCGGTCGGTTGGCGGCCAGCAGACGGCGCTGACGATCACCGGGGCAACGATGGGGACGCTGCACTACATGGCCCCGGAGCGGTTCATTGGCCGCGAGGTCGACGGGCGGGCCGACATCTACTCGCTGGCGTGCGTGCTGCACGAGTGCCTGACCGGGGAGCCGCCCTTCAGCGGCAAGGACATGGCCGCCCTGATGTACGCCCAGCTCTACCTCGGCCCTCCGCCGGCCAGCAGCCTCGTCGCGGGCGTACCGCCGGCCCTGGACGCCGTCATCGCCCGCGGCATGGCCAAGGATCCCGATGACCGCTTCCCGACCGCCGGCGCCCTGGCCGCGGCGGCCCGCGCCGCCCTGCCGACCGCGGCGCCGACCCAGCCGCCGGTCCCGGTCATGACGGAACTGCCGGCGCCCCCGTGGGCCCAGACGCCCCCTCCCATCTGGACTGACGAGCCCGCTCCGACTTCGGCCGACGTGCCCGTCACCCTGTGGCAGCCCGCCCCCGCCCCCACCACCTGGGAACCCGTCGCCGCGGCCTGGGAAAACGACGAAACGGCGTGGGCGCAGGGCCCCGAGGCGGAGCCGGCGGGCTATGCCGCCGCGCAGCACAGCCCGACGCAGACCGTGCCGGCGGTGGAGCCCGCCGGCGACTGGGGCGGCACGCAGCCACCCGAGCACCTCCCGCGGAGCCCGGATCCCGGCCCGGACGGCGGCTACCCGCCCGGCCCGGACGGCGGCTACCCGCCCGAGCCGGACGGCGGCTACCCGCCGCCCGGCGCGCCCGCCGCCGGGAACGAGCGCGGCCCGGCCCGGCGCCGGGCCGGGCTGCTGATCCTGCTCGTCGTCCTGCTGCTGGCGATTCCGGCCGGGATCATCCTCGCGCTTTCCGCCAAGCCGCACGGCGGCACTCCCGCTGCGGCGAGTACGAGCGTCCCGGCCGGCACCCGGGCCGGCACCCGCAGCGCCGGGCCGGCCGGCAGCAGCGCGCCCGCCCTCGCCCTTCCCGCGGCCGGGGGGAAGCTCCCGGTCGGGCAGACCCCGAGCTTCATCCAGGTCGCGCCGAACGGCCAGTTCGCCTACGTCGCCAACCCCGGCGCGAACGCGATCACTGTGCTCGACACGGCCAACAACCTGGTGTCGAGGACCATCCCGATCCCCCAGGGGCCGCCGCAGTTCGTCTCGTTCTCGCCGGACGGCAAGACCGCCTACGTCAGCGTCTACAAGACCAACGGCTCGGTGCACCTGATCGCGTTCCTCGACACCGCCACCGGCACCGTGACGGGCACCGTGCCGGTGAACAACTTCACCCCGACGGACACGGTGACCAGCCCGGACGGGCGGTTCCTCTACGTGCCGAACCACAACACGGCGATGAGCGGCACCAACCAGAACGTCGTCGACGTGATCGACCTCGCGAGCAGGAAGCTGATCGGCAGCGTCCCCGTGCTGCCGAACCCGCACTGGGTCGTCTTCGGCAAGGGCAACGGGCGCTTCTACACCACCGACCACATGTCCGCCAGCGTCACCGTCGTCAACGCGCAGACCAACACGGTCATCACGGAGATCGAGGTGGGCGAGACCCCGCACAGCGAGGCCCTGTCACCCGACGGCACCCGCCTGGCGGTCACCAGCTACGACGGCAACGTGGTCTACCTGATCGACACCGCGACCGACAAGAAGATCGCGACGATCCCGGTCGGGCGCGAGGCGCTGAACATCGCCTACTCGCCGGACGGGCGCTACCTGCTGACGGTCAACAGCCTGAGCGACTCGCTCTCGGTGATCAACACCGCCGATAACCAGGTCATCGGCACGATCCCGACAGGAAAGGCCCCGACCAGCATCTCGATCCTGCCCGACGGGAAGCGGGCGTACGTCACCGACGAAGGCGACGGCACCATCGAAATCGTGAACTTCGCGCGGTAAAGCGCCCGTGACCCGGCCCGTCCGGCCGGCAGCAGGCAGGAGCGCCCGGCACCGAGGCCCCGGCTTCGGTGGTCCCGCGGTCTCGGTCGCCGCGCACCTGGCGAGAAAGGACGTCGCCGGCTAGCGTCAGGCTTCCCGTGAACCGCAAATCGCTCGATCTGACGACTTAAACTTAT
>DAHWEX010000088.1 GCA_027326205.1 Actinomycetota bacterium | reverse complement strand
GTATGGCGCTCTTTTATTCCGCGGTGCAGCAGAATTCCGTGATCATTGCCCGGCTTGCGAGGTCCGGCCGTCACCGGCAGTCGCGTGACTTGCTCCCGGGTCGAAACGCGACGCCTTTCCCGGGCCGTCCGTGGTGCCGGCCGCCGTTAGCCCGGCAGGTCGAACGGCGCCATCCGCGGCGGGTTCGCGTCCGGTGCGAGGCGGCGGCGGCCGGGCTTCTTGCCGGTGAGCTCCTGCCGCCCCCGCGGCCAGTCCGCCGCCGCGCAGGCCCCGTCGGCGGCCGCGTCCAGCCCGGCAACACGCCGGTATTTTCCGGCTACGGAAATAAGCCGGAGGGAGGCTCGCGTGCCTGGTCGGGCGCGAGAATCGTGCCCGGAGGCCCCGTAACTTCGGGTTAGCCGCCCGCTGTGCCGGCGCGGGCGGCGAACCGTTCGCCTACCTGCTCGGCGGTCAGGCCGAAGTCGCCGAGCGCGTAGCGGTGACCGGGATCGCCGCCGGCCCGCGCTGACGCCGACGCGGCGGCCAGCGAGCGGATGGCGTCGGCCGCCGCGCCGGACAGCGGCAGGCCGAAGTGCCGGTAGACCGCCTCGACCGTGCCCACCGGGTCGGCCACCAGGTCGTCGTAGCGCACGTCGCAGAAGCGGGCCGGGTCGTGCCGGGCGCGCTCCGCGGTGAACCGGGCCAGGCCGCGCGCCCACAGGTCGAGTTGCGTGCGCCCGATCACCTCCCCGGTGAAGGCCGGCGACCAGCCCGCCGAGGCGTGCGCCGCCAGGCTGCACGCGGACGCGATGGCCGTGCGCGGCTCGCGGTGCGTCTGGATGACGAGCGCGTCCGGGTAGACGGCGAGGATCGCGTCCAGCGCGAACAGGTGACTGGGGTTCTTGAGCACCCATCGCCGGCCGGCGTCGTGCAGCCCGATCACCTGAAGGTTGCGGCGGTGCCGCCGGTAGGCCGCGGTCCAGTCCTGCTCGCGCAGCCACGCCGAGTACCCGGGCACGTACGCGAGGGTCTCGAACGACACCGAGCGCATCGACTGCTGGAGCAGTTGCCAGCACTCCTCAACCTGGTCGGCCGCCAGGTAGTGCAGGCCCGTGAACTCGGGATGCTCGTCATGGTGCCGGGAGAAGCCCGCCTGGACGTGCTGGAAGACCGGATTGCCCGGCCAGGTCGACCGGGGCGGGCGAGGCTGCGGGACCTGCGCGAGCCACATCTCCAGGCCCTGACTGGCCGGATCCGCGGCCAGCAGCCGGTGCAGCGCCGTGGTGCCGGTCCTGGGCAGCCCGGTGATGAACACCGGGCGGGCGATCGCGACCCCGGTGTGCTCCGGGTTCGCCTGCCAGGCGGCCTCGCTGCACAGGCGGGCCGTCAGGGCCCCGCGCAGCAGCGCCCGCTGCGCCTTCGCGCCGAGCGGCGTGAACGCCGCGTCGGCCGCGCAGGAGTCAAGCAGCAGCGCGAGACCGTCGGTGTAGTCGTCCGGGCCGAAGTCGGTGAGCCCGGTCCGACGCGACGCCGACTCGTGCAGTTCCTCGACGGTACCCACCGGATTCACTGGCCCCACCGGATTCACTGGGCCCACCGGACCGGCCGGGCTCAATGGTGGTACTCGCCGCAGTTGACGTCCAGGCACTGGCCGGTGATGGCCCGGGCCAGCGGCGAGGCCAGGAACACCACGGCGTCCGCGATCTCGTCCGGCTCGGGCAGCCGGCCCAGGTCGACGGGGGCCGCGGTCTCGGCGTAGATCTCCTCGACCGTCACGCCGCGCTTCTTGGCGAGGTAGCCGAAGTACCACTGCAGCGAGTCGCCCCAGATGTGTCCCGGCGCCACGGAATTCACCCGGATGCCCTGCGGGCCCAGTTCGGTGGCCAGGCTCTGCGCCATCGCGAGCAGCGCCGCCTTCGCGAGCTTGTACGGTCCCATCGTCCGCTGCGAGAACCGCACCACCATCGAGTTGATCATGACCACGGAGCCGCCGCTCTGCGCAAGGTCGGGAGCGAACAGCCTGGTCAGCCGGAGCGCGGGGACGACGTTCGCGTCGAAGCTCGCGCTGACCGCGTCCAGGCTGACCTCGCGGAGTTCCTTGATCGGCGGCATCGCGAGCGCGTTGTACACCAGCGCGTCCACCCGGCCGAAGGCGTCCCGCGCGGCCCGCGCCAGTTCCTCCGCCGCCGCGGCGTCGGCTAGGTCGGCCGGGACGGCGAGCCCGCGCCGCCCCAGGGCCTTGACCTCCTTGGCCACCTCGTCGAGCCGGGCGGCCGTGCGCGCGGCGAGCACCACGTCCGCCCCTTCCCGCGCGCTGGCCAGCGCGATGGAGCGGCCGAGGCCGGGCCCGAGGCCGGCCACCACGACGACCTTGTCCCGCAGTATCAACCGAGCATCCTTTCCGCGACCGCGGCCTGGCGCGCGGCGATGCGCCCGCGCCACTCACCGGGCGGCACCCGCGCGCTGTCGTAGTACGGCAGCCGTTCCGGCAGGTCGCGCAGCGGGACGACCGCCGCCTCCGGCCCGTCTTCCGGCCCGAGGTCGCGGGTCAGCCGCTGCCACCGCAACTGGACGTAGCCCCGGGTGTGCCCGGTCAGCTCCAGCCAGTTCGCGACCCCGGGATCCCGCTCGCTGATCACGAAGCGCATCCGGCCGTCCGGGTCGGTCCTGGCCTGGTCGGCGGTGAGGCTGGTCTGGTGGTTGACGTAGTCCAGCGAGACGTACCACATGCTGCCGAGCTGGATGCCCTGGTACGGCGCGGTCTCCTTGCCCGCGGCGGGCACGGTCACCAGCATCGCCTCGTCGGCGGCGAGGTCGAAGTGGCCGACCGAGGAGAACTGGGTGGCCAGCCCGCCGGGCGTGGCCCGCGGCCGGGTCAGCGTGTTGGCCGGCTCGTTCAGGTAGAACCACCCGGGGAAGGCGAGGAAGGTCCGCAGCCTGGACAGCAGGAGCTTGCCGGCCACCGCGTAGCGCTTCGCCGCGGTCGCGGTGTCGGTCGGCTGCGGGGGCGCACAGCCCGCCTGGTCCGCGCGGCGGATGCGGATCGTGCCGCGCCGCTCGGCGGCCCAGTCGCTGTATACCTCGCGCACGACGAGCATGGCCGAGCCCGGGCCGAGCGTGAAGTACCCGGGCCCGGCCGGGCCGGGGCCGAGCCGGAACTCGAACGCGCCGCCACCCGCCACGTCGATCGCCCGGTCGTCGAACGCGCTCAGGCTGTCGGGCACCTCGGCCGGGGTGTAGTCGCCCTTGAGCACCTGGAAGCTCAGGTCGGCGGTCGTGCCGCGGGTGCCGGCGACCACGTACTCCGCGTCGTCGCGCAGGTAGGCGTGGAAGTACAGGGTGTCCGGGTTGTCGAGCCCCATCTTCGTGTACGGCCCGGTGGACTGGACGAAGTACGGGAAGTCGCGCTGGTAGGCCCAGGCCAGCCGGAGCGACGCCTGGACGCTGCCCGCCAGGTAGTCGTACCCCTCGGCGAGGTCGCGCTCCGACGTGACGTGCGGGGCCCCCGCGATGATCCGCTCGGCCTCGGCCAGCGCCTCAGCGAAGGGCTGGGTCAGCACCGCTCGCCCCCGTGTTGGCTGGCCCCGTGTCGGCTGGCCCCGTGTCGGCTGGCCCCGTGTTGGCTGGCCCCGTGTTGGCTGGGACGTCCGGCAGCCCGGCCAGGAACTTGAAGCCCGGCAGCCCGTCGAGCGACATCATCGTCTCGTAGGTGCGCACGTAGCCGGTGTGCGCGATCCGCCAGGCGCCGTCCGCGCCGCGCTCGTAGCGGTCCTGGTAGTAGGCGGCCCCGGCGATGACCACCCGGTGCTCGGTCGCGATCACCTTGTCCTCGAACCGCCAGGTCCCGCTGGCCCTGTCCCCGTCCACGGTGATCTCCGGCTGGCCCGCGGCGTGCACGGTGATGATCCGCGGCCCCAGGCTGGCCCGCAAGAACGCGATGATCTCGTCCCGGCCGGCCAGCTTCAGCGGCCTGCCGTAGGCGCGGGTTCCGTAGTCCACGGTGGCGTCCGCGGTGAACACCTCCGCCATCTCGTCCCACAGCTTCTGGTCGACGCAGCGGAGGTAGCGGTACTTCAACTGGCGGATCTCTTCCAGCACGGCAAGGTCCATGCGCACAAGTTTGGTGCATCTGGTTGATCGAAACAAGAACATGTTCTATTTTTGGCGCAGGATCGGCGAGCCAGAACAAGCCCGCCCGGTCCGGGAGGCCCGGTCCAGCAGGCACAGTCCAGCAGGCACAGTCCAGGAGGCACCGTGCGGTTCAGCTACGCGGAGTCGATGACCGACCCGTCGTTCTACGCGCCGCTGGCCCGCGCCGCCGAGGAGGCCGGCTACCACTCGATGGTGATACCGGACAGCATCTGCTACCCGCTGCACGCCACCAGCACCTACCCGTACAACCCCGACGGCAGCCGCGAGTTCCTGCAGGACAAGCCGTTCCTCGAGCCGTTCTCGCTGATCCCCGCGCTCGGCGCGGTGACCAGCCGGCTGCGGTTCACCACGTTCGTCGTGAAGGCGCCGGTCCGCAACCCGGTGCTGCTGGCCAAGCAGGCGACCTCGACGGCGGTGCTCACCGGCAACCGGCTGGTCCTCGGCGTGGGGACCAGCCCGTGGCGCGAAGACTACGACGTGCTCGGGGTCGACTGGGCCGGCCGCGGGCGGCGGATGGACGAGTCGATCGCCATCCTGCGCGGGCTGGCCGGCGGCGGCTTCTTCGAGCATCACGGCGAGATCTACGACGTGCCGGCGGTCAAGATCGCGCCGGTGCCCACCGAGCCGGTCCCGGTCCTCATCGGCGGTCACTCGGATGCCGCACTCCGCCGCGCCGCCCGCCTGGGCGACGGCTGGATGC